>JAIRXY010000229.1 GCA_031268055.1 Prevotellaceae bacterium
TTGCTCGACTCGGCGCAGCAGGACATCCTTACGCTGGCCGAGGGGAACATCAAGCGCGACACGCAGCCCGTATCGAACGTGGTGGACAGGGTGATGAAAAACATTGAAGAGGCAAGCAAGCGTGAGGACGGGTTTAGCGGTGTGCCAACGGGCTTTACCAACCTCGACCGCCTCACGCAGGGCTGGCAACCTTCCGATTTGATAATCATTGCCGCCCGCCCGGCTATGGGAAAAACGGCCTTTGTGCTCTCTATGGCACGCAACATGGCCATTGACCACAACCGTCCCGTGGCTTTTTTCTCGCTCGAAATGGCGAGCGAGCAGCTGGTAATGCGCCTGTTCATGAGCGAAAGCGGCTTTAGCGGCGACAAGCTCCGCAGCGGACGGCTTGACGCGGAGGAGATACAGCAGCTCAGCCGCAGCATTAAGCCGCTGCTCAACGCGCCAATGTTCATTGACGATACGCCGGCGCTAAGCATATTTGAGTTCCGCTCCAAAGTCCGGCGGCTCTACACCATCCACAACATACAGTGCGTCATTATCGACTACCTGCAGCTGATGAGCGGGCCTCCCGAAACGCGCGGCTTTCGCGAGCAGGAGGTGGCCGCTATTTCGCGCTCGCTAAAGGCTATTGCCAAGGAGCTCAACATTCCAATAATAGCGCTTTCGCAGCTCAACCGCTCGGTAGAAACGCGCGCTAAGGGCAACATGCGGCCGGCGCTGAGCGACCTGCGCGAATCCGGCGCAATAGAGCAGGACGCCGACATCGTGGCGTTTATTCACCGTCCGGAGTACTACGGTATTCTGGAGGTTGACGGCGTTCCTACTATCGGCATGGCAGATATTCTGGTGGCCAAGCACCGCAACGGCGCGGTGGACGACGTTCGCCTGCGCTTTCGCGCGGCGCAGGCCAAGTTTACCAACCTTGAGGACGACCAGCTGGACCATCTGCTGCCTGCCACCCCTCCCGCCGACATGCGAACTTTCGGCTCAAAAATGAACAGGGATACGCCACAACCCGAACCTGTGGCCACAGCCGACCCTTTTATTTCCGGCGGAATACGCGCGGAGGATGCGCCGTTTTAGCGCGCACCGACTTCGATATTTCGGTATTTCGATGTAAAGACGCTGCGGGCATTACCTCTACTACAAAACAACAGCCACCTATAATTTTTTTTGTGTCTTTCTAAATATCAATACAATATGTCATTTTTATCTGAATTAGGATTTCGGGATTTCATTCCAATCAAAAAAATCACAATTCAGACAAATTATGGCGCAAGCCAATTACTCATGTTGTATTTATTTTTTAGGTGTTCGTGAACTTGCTTCGCTCGGTTCAAAATTCAAAAATTCCCGCTACCACTTATGCGCGCGATGTTACGCTTAGTTGTGACGAGCAGAAGCGGACTTTTTATCTATATGGAAGATGACATCAAGCTCATTTGCAATTGTTTACAATATAAATGGGCGCTGATAATGAAAATTGCGCTATCTTTGCAGGAAAAACAGCATAAACATTTTTTTATAAGCTATGACCTCAAACCTTCAGCTTTACAACACGCTTTTGCGTAAAAAGGAAAATTTTGTACCTCTCAGCGCACCCCACGTGGGCATGTACGTATGCGGCCCCACGGTGTACGGCGACCCGCACTTGGGGCATGCGCGTCCGGCAATTACGTTCGATTTGCTGCTGCGCTACCTCACCTATTTGGGCTACAAAGTGCGGTACGTGCGCAACATTACCGATGTGGGACACCTCGAAAACGACGCCGACGCCGGAGAAGATAAGATTGCCAAAAAAGCGCGCTTGGAGCAGCTTGAGCCTATGGAGGTAGCCCAGCGCTATACCAGCAGCTACCACAGCGCCATGCAGCAGCTCAACGTCCTCCCGCCAAGCATTGAGCCTCGCGCCAGCGGACATATCATTGAGCAAATAGCGCTGGTGCAGAAAATTCTACAGCACGGATTTGCCTACGAGGTGGACGGCTCGGTGTACTTTGACGTGGAGGCGTACAACAAAAAGCATACCTACGGCAAGCTTTCGGGGCGCGTGCTCGACGACCTGATGGCCAACACGCGCAGCCTCGACGGGCAGGACGATAAGCGCAACCCTTTTGATTTTGCGCTGTGGAAAAAAGCCTCTCCAGAGCACATCATGCGCTGGGAATCCCCCTGGAGCGTTGGCTTTCCGGGGTGGCATCTGGAGTGCTCGGCAATGAGCACAAGGTACCTTGGCGAAACGTTCGACATTCACGGTGGTGGGTTAGACCTGATGTTTCCGCACCACGAGTGCGAAATTGCGCAGAGCGTTGCCGCCTGCGGGCACGACGCGGCGCGCATATGGATGCACAACAACATGATTACCATCAACGGGCAAAAGATGGGCAAGTCGCTGGGCAACTTCATCACGCTGGAGGAGCTCTTTACCGGTAGCCACCGGCTGCTGGCGCAGGCCTACAGCCCCATGACCATCCGGTTTTTCATTTTGCAGGCGCACTACCGCAGCACGCTCGATTTTAGCAACGAGGCGTTGCAGGCGGCCGAAAAAGGCTTGCAGCGCTTGCTTGCCGCCAAGAAAACCCTCGCGCGCCTCAAGCCCTCGGACAAATCTACCTTGGAGGTACCCCGCTTTATTGCCGACTGCCGCGCTGCCCTCGACGACGATTTGAACACGGCTATGGCGCTGGTAGCAGTTATGGAGTGGGTAAAAAACATAAACTTGGTAAAGGCCGGAGCAGAAACCCTCACCGCCGATGACATAGAGCAGCTGAGCAAAGATTTTGCGCTGATTACCTCCGATATACTTGGCATAAAAGACGATTCCCAAGCCGACGAGAACAAAAAAGACCTTTCGGCAGACTTGATAACCCTTTTGCTCAACCTGCGCTTGCAGGCAAAGGCAAGTAAAGACTTTGCCACCTCCGACAAAATCCGCAACGACCTTGCCGTCATGGGAGTTACCGTGAAGGATACCAAAGACGGATTTGAGTGGAGCATGGCATAGCGAAAAAATTTTTCTGAAATAATTTGCACATTCGAACTATTTGCTTACCTTTGTAACGAAATCAAAATTGTAATAATTACAAATTTGTGATGAAAACTCAAAGTGAGGCCATAGAAAGATTAGAGCAGTTTGGCGTGAAGCCATCGGTACAGCGCATAGCCATTATGGGCTACCTGATGGACAACCTTGTGCACCCAACGGTAGATACCGTATTCAGCGGCTTGTCCGCTTCTATTCCTACTTTGTCCAAAACAACCGTATACAACACGCTAAAGCTGCTTGCCCAGCAGGGCGCTGCTCTTGAGCTGACCATTGACGACAAAAATGTTCGCTACGACGCCAACATTTCTCGCCACGCCCACTTCCGGTGCAAGCGCTGCGGAGGAGTGCACGATTTGCCCCTTGTCAGCTTCGAGGCAACAGCGGTAAAAGCGCCCAACGGATTTGTGATAACCGAGCGCCAGCTGTACTGCAAAGGCTACTGCGGCAAGTGCAACGTCGAGGCCGAGGCTGAGGTCGAGGCTGAGGTTGAGGAAGCTTAGCGCGTAAATTTTTGCGGCAAAAAAAAACGAGCATGTTCGTTTTACTATAAAAACAACTTTGGATGAGCGTTTACATGCAGACCACATCCTGACACATTTATTTTTTTATGCTATGAAAAAGAAATGGATTTGTACCGTGTGCGGATATGTACACGAAGGGGACGAAGCTCCCGAGCGTTGCCCGCAATGCAAGCAACCCAAGGATAAATTTAAAGAGCTGGTGGAGACAGAAGGCGCGCTAAAGTTTGTTGACGAGCACGTGGTAGGCGTAGCCAAAGGTGTTGACCCTACTGTGCTGGAAGGATTGAAGGCGCACTTCATGGGAGAATCAACGGAGGTGGGCATGTACCTTGCCATGAGCCGTCAGGCCGACCGCGAAGGATACCCCGAAGTGGCAGAGGCTTTCAAGCGCTATGCGTGGGAAGAGGCAGAGCACGCCGCCAAATTTGCCGAGCTGCTGGGCGAGGTGGTTTGGGATACCAAGACCAACCTCAAAAAGCGCATGGAGGCAGAAGCAGGAGCATGCGAGGATAAAAAGCGTATTGCTACGCTTGCCAAGCAGCTCAACCTCGACGCTATCCACGATACCGTGCACGAAATGTGCAAGGATGAGGCGCGCCACGGAAAGGGATTTGAAGGGCTGTACAACCGCTACTTCAAGAAGTAGGCCGAGCCTAAGAATTAAGAATGGCGAAAAATCAGAGCGGGGGCTGTCTTAAAACCACAGCCTCTGTTTTTTTTATTTCAGGCAACGAGCTTGAAATTATGAGTAGAAAAAACATTATCAGGCCGAAAAAGCACAGCTTTTTTTGAGATAAAAATCACTATTGACCGACAAAACATGAAACATGCTGATTCCAATTTATATATTATCCCAAAATATCCATTAGAATATAATAATGCGAATCAAGGGTTGAAAGTCCTACCTTTCAGGCAGCAGTTGCTACTACGTTCTTTCCCCCCGCAGGTCGTTGACCTGCGGGAAAGGATAGCACGGCTATGCTGCCTGAAAGGCAGGACTTTCAACTCTTGATTCGCATTAATAATCTAATCTGATAATACCGATTATTATCTCAAAGTAGCTCCTGTAAATTAAATAACCGCCGTGTATCGAACGGTATGCACGGTGGTGTGAGAAGTCGGAACGGGAAATAATCCCGTTCCTCCTACTCAATTGTTCGGGCTGCAAGCTAAGGCAGCACGCCGAAATTCAGGTTGCAGATATGCCAGTATTTAATGGCTGTATTACCGCTGGTCGCATTCGGATTATAGTTATAGCTTGCCGCATTAATAACTTTCACCTTCACGTACCGATAAGTGTATACCTGATTCAGCGCCCTGCGGTACTGCCAGTTGCTTCCCTTGTCAACTACTTCCAACGAAGTAAATGTTACATTATCGTTGCTTCCATAGAGGGTAAAATACCTAACCCTGCTACCTGTTTCCATGCTTCTATTCCACTGCGCGCTGAAGTAATCAAAATTAGTTGGGGTTTGCATGTCAATCACAAAGTATGCGCTGTCGGTGGGCAATGGTAATTCCGTTCCGGCAACGTCGTCCAAACCGGCAGCGGACGCTCCGGGCTTCAACAGCGTACCTACTCCGCCATGCAGCGCTTCTTCTATATCCCAATAGGCAACTTCCGTATCTTCCGTGCCGCTGCCTACTTTCGTTCCGTGGGCAGACGCCTCTACAATCTTCCAGCTGGACTGGTCGAGCATGTGGTGTACGTAAAATTCTTGCTCTACGGATGCGCCATAACCATCCGTAGCAGATGCCCGAACAGTAGCAGTACCTGCCGCAACGGGCGTTAAGATTAGCTGGTTGCTAGCATTAACCTCTACTGTTAATACGGATGGGGTCAATGATTCGTATTCCAGCGTATTTACAAGAGCATCACTTGGTGCATACTGCACATTAGAAGAAGTGGTTGCGCCTTTGGTTAACGGAGATTCATTGGCGGAGATTTGCGCTTCACTGCTTGGCCCACCATGATTGTAATTCCGGTTGTCTCTGTCATTCAAGTGGAACTGAAAATATGGCGTAGTAGCCCCAGGAGCATTGAATTTGATAGAGGTAACCTGCGCAATGCTTACCGTAAAAGTACAGGCGGCAGATACGCCGCTGCCGTCCAGCGCTTCCGCTGTTATAGTAGTAGCGCCATCCCACAGGGCAAACACATCTCCATCATCGCTTACAATGGCCACTTCGGGATTCGACGACGTATACTTGAGCGTCTTTACCGAAGCCTCGGCGGGCGTAATGGTGATATGCTGCGCCAACGTGGTAAGCGCGCTTGTGCTGGTGCGGATAAAGGAGTAGGCCGCAGAATCGAACTCAATAGCCGTAATGCGCGTTCCGACCACCAATACTTTGCAGGCTGCCGACACCGCCGTATTGTTTTGCGCGGCTACGCTTAACGTAGCTTCGCCGTAACCTGTGGCGGTAATTACACCTTCTTGCGTTACCGTAAAAATTTTATCGTCGCTGGAGGTGTAAACGTAATAGCCTGCATCGTCGGCGTTGGAAGGCGTAGCCGCAACCTGCGCCGTGACGGTAGCGCCTACATTAGTAAGCGTAATGGCGCCGTCGGTGGCATTGGCTATGGTAATTTCCGTAACCGGATTGCCTATTACTTCTACGGTAGCGCTGCTGCCCGTAATCTCATCGTCGGAGCATGCCGCAACGAAGCAGGCTGCCAGCCCGACAAGGAAAAAGATAGATAAATAGCATATTTTTTTCATAATTTTCTTTTTTTTTAATCATAATTTTGTTACCAGTGCGGACGTAAAGGCTCTGCTATCTTTACGCTATCCCCATACAGGGGCACAGAGGCTGCGCTGAGGTAGCCTGTTTTATCATCGTCCCGTAAATCGTAGAAGAACATAAAACCATAATCGGAGGCAATGGTTGTTGCACGGGTTCTAAGCGTTGCTACAGCAGGATTCATGTTGTTAACCCATGTGGCAAGCGGCGAATATTTGGAGTTCGGCATGCCAATATAGGAATTTGCTACCCAGCTTCCGTAGATGGCTTCCATAGAATAGTCGATAATATCCACCATGTGTACACCGTCTACATCTGCAGGAAGGCTACGCCCGTAACCGTATTCAAAAACGGTAATAATTTTATCGGGGCCAAGTAGCCGCCGCGTTTCAATGATTAGCCTTGCCATTTTTGTTCCGCTGGGCGCCCACGTGGGATACCATTGTGACGCCAAAAAATCGGCGTAGGCAGTGGCGCTGGTGCTTGAGGTGTAGGTTGACCATTCGTCGTCAAAATCAATGCCGTCTAAGCCGTAAGTATCTATGGCTATCTTGCACTGCTTCGCGTAGCTTTTGAGTATTTCGCCCTGCAGGTTTGCCACGCCTGCAAAATCCCAATTGCCCACTACGCCTAATATTACCTTAATACCCTTGTCCTGCAAAGGTTTGATGTAGGTATCGCGGTTTTTTAAAATATGCTCTACCGATTCGTTATATACCAACGATATTTCTCCTGTAGCTTCGCTATACTTAATATTGGCTGCAAATAGCACGGCGATATCGAAAAACGGTATTTCGGAATTTTTTAATACATAGGCGCCTACATTAAGCAGGTTTGCGTTGGCATTGCCTACCTCCACGTAGCACAATGTTTTTACGCCTCCCGGCTTGTCGGTAGAGCCGGGCGTGGTGGCGTCCGTTACCTGTACGAGGTAGTAGAGCACGCTTAGGCCGGAGGTCATGGAGGCCGTTGCTCCATCTTTTACCGCTATCGGCAGCAGGTAGTCGCCGTTGCCGAGCTCTCCCTTTGTCAGCGAAATAGTCAGCGGGGCGGAGGCTGCTTTCCACTGGGGTACCGAAAGCGCGCCGTTGCCTGCAATGGAGACCTGCGCGGCAGGAAATGCCGCGTAAGTCGTGCTGTGCGCTTCATTGTAGGCTTCTACCAAGGCTGTATTTACCTCTACCGCTGCATCTACGTTTTTTCCGGTTGCTTTGGTCAACCCGAGGTATACGCTGCGGGTGGTAACATTCGACACTTTCACAGGAATTTCCGTGTAGGAAGCATTTACATCTCTGAGAAAGCCGAAGCTCTCGCCCGACAATATGTACTGCGCTTCGTCTACCTCTCCGAATACAATGTTGTCACTGTCGCAGGAGGCGCACAAAATTCCGAAAGCCACAAGTAGCATGGGGAGCACGCTCCTTGTTTTTCTTTTTATCATATTCCGTATCATAAAAACAACTTATTTAGTGTGTGAGACTTATTCTTAAATTATTATTCGCTGGGTAGCTCTACCGCAATCCACGAAAGCGCGTTTTTGGCTTTCCCGTCGAGGCCGTTCCCGCTGTAGTCCTTAATGGTGTTTCCATTGCCTTCGTCCATTTTCCAGTAGGCCACCAAGCCCGGAGCGTCAGGTTCGACTTCGTACATGCTTGCCGCAATTTCTTCCTGCGTTCGTATCACGTTCCATATCCGCACCTCGCACATGCTGCCTTTAAAATCTCTTGCGTCGTCGTAAGAGCGGCCGATGTAGAATTTGTCGGTGCTGTGGGTAGCCAACTTTTTGCCCAAGTCAATACCTCCTGCATAGGTAGAGCCATTTCCGGAAAATTTCTCTTCGCCGTTTACGTACATTTTCCGCGCGCCGGTGGCTGCGTCAATGGTAAAGGCCACGTGTATCCACTTGTTCAGGGCTATTGGATAGCCTGTCCATGTGTCGCAAAATTGCGCGTCCGTTAGGGTATGTCCGCCTGCGGCGTCTCTAATGCGGATAAGGGCGTATCCTTCAACGCCCAAAAAGGTACTTACGCTGTTGCTCAAATCGCGCGGCCTAATCAGCCCCTCGAAGGTTGCCTCTGTAAGCCCGTCCACTACGTCGCTGTTTTCCATTGTAGGGAACTCAAAATAGTTTTCTTCCACGCTCACCGCGGTGGTAATGGTAGCGCCTTTGCGCAGCACGTAGTAGATGGTTTTTGCGCCGTTAAGAATGGATACGCCATTGGCCTCCTCCAGCGTTACAGGCAGCACATAATTTATATTCATGCCCAAATTCTGCAGATTTTTGAACGACACGGTAATTTCCGAAGAAACAACCTGTCCGGCAGGAATGACCGCTTGCGTTTTTGGCAGCTCGTAGTTTTCTGCAGGCAGCGGCGCTGCATCCGTGTAGCTGATTTTTTTGTAAACGTCAACCAGCGAGAGATCGGCTCTAAATACCACCGCAACATCCTGACCCGAAGGTAAAGCCATGCCTGCTTTTACGGTACGCTCCAGCTCGGTATTGTTTCCTTTCAGCGCCATTTTTTCGGCGCTGCTAACTTTGGCATTTTCTACATACACTACGTTCTCGAAATTCGATTCCGATTCGTCCACCCTGTTGCAGGCGTGGAGCGCTATTAGCGCGAGTGCGGCAATGCTTAAATAAATAGTATATCGTTTCATTGTGCTATTATTTTTTTGAAGAAGGATTTATTATTTCAATGGCTTCCCGTGTGTACTTATAGTCTAACTCGGCATTGTAGTAATCATCATTTATCCGGTAAATGCCCAGCCCAGCCTTGGTAAAGTTGTTGGGCGCAGGCGTTGTTACCCAGTGCGCCATTTCGATAATTGCAGCTTGGGTTACGCCATTTGCGTCCACGATGTATCCGGTTGCGATATCGCTCTTGTCGGTTGAAAACGCGCTGACGCTGACAATGATGTTGCCGGAGGGAACGCCCGAAACGGATATTGCTCTTTGCACCGTTTCTGTTAGCATCTGCACATCTCCTATTTTTTCCGTTCGTATCACGATGTAGCCGAACCGCTGCAATACTTCTTTGTTGAAAACATTCTGGGGCGCGCCCTCAAAGATAAATAGCTTGTCGCTATGGGCGCTCATCACCGCTTGCAGCTTGCCGAATATTAAATCCTGCCGAGCTTGCATGGCCGCTTCCTCGTCGGGCTGGAGGGTGGCTTTTCCTACAAAGTGGACGCCAAGCCCATCGTATTCGTATTTGTCGAGCAACGCCAGCTGTGCGTCTATAAATTCGGGGAGCTTTGCATCAAGGTCTACGAGCGGTATCGGCGCATAAGTCGTGCCTTCCTCCTCGGCGGCTTCCTGCCCGTCCTTATTCTGCGCTTCGATGTCGGCGTTACGATTTTCGATGTCCTGACGGAATGCTTCATAGTCTATGGTATAAATTGTTTTCGTACCCTTACCTCGGATAGACTTCATTTCGTCGCGCTCAATACCGGTCAAATTATCTCCATACATCAACGACACGATATCTACTTTGTCCGGCACCGCTTCGAGGTGTGCGGCGCGGCTATCGGGCGCTTTATTGCTGTTGTCGAGCCATCCGATGATGAGCTGGTGGTGGCTTTTTTTGTAGCTTCTCAGATTTTCAAGGTATTGTTGATACAAGGCCTGATTTTCCGATTCTATAGACCGCTTCTCGGTGGTTAACCCTTCCGGATCTGTCCACTCGCTGCAAGTAGCAAAAAGCCCTGCCGCAGCGATTACAAGCAGTAATCTTGTTATTGCTATTTTTTCCATATTTCTTTTTTTTAATTGATTAGGTAGCTAAGCGGCTGCGATACTAAATCGTTAGCCCTTAGCCCTTAACTTTTTAGTTTTTAGTTCTTC
>JAIRXY010000234.1 GCA_031268055.1 Prevotellaceae bacterium
TTTTTCTTTTTTCTGCCAAAAAAACACGTTAATACCTATGGCTAGCATTAAACTTACTACTATTTTCATTTCAATAAATTTTCGGTTATTTCTATATTAAAGAGCACTATTGTCCGATAAAAAAAGCAGCTGTCTCGAAAGCGCCAGCTGTAGCTTGGATTACGCCCTTTCAGGGCTGAAAGTCCGAAACCATTAGCGTAGGGCAACGCCCTACGAAAACGGATGCCCCACGAAACCAGAGTCCTGAAAGAGCGCAATCCAAACGATGAACTTTTTTATCTGACAATAGTGATTATTTTCCATTTCCCATAAATTTATATTGCTGCATTTTGGCCATAAAAGTACAAAAAAATCACTATTGTCCAATAAAAAAGCTCCCTCGAAAGCTGAATCTCATATAGATTACCTCCTATGCGCAGGGCAAAACCCTACGAACGGAGCAGGGGCTGGCCGCTCAGCCCTGAAAAGGCGCAATCCAAGCGGGAGCTCCCACCAACATGCTGCCTTTTTTTGCACCTCACCCTGCGGGCTTTTTCGTAGCAATATTAGCCGCTGTACGCTACCAATTGTTATGCCATTCACGGCTTAATTTGATGATGCAGGCCAGCGCCTTCCCCATTGTATAGCGACGAATGTAAGAGCGAAATTGTCAAAGGAACATTCGCTTTTCTTGCTTTACTCTTGCTATTCTTGATGATATTATCCCTATTTAATGTTAAGTGCACATTTTTGTGTGCGAATACGATATCCGCAATAACTTAAAAATGAGAGTGCTGCAAAAATTCACAAAGTTTACATGAAAAAAACAGGAAATGAGGCGCTACTAAAAGATTTTTTCCACTATATTTGTGCCCATGATGCTTGAGTAAATACCAACCTTTAAAACCAAAAAAAAATTATTATGAAAAAGAGTTTAATTGCAATGGCGCTTATGTTTGGCGCAGTAATTTTCGTGATGCCATCTTGCGGTAGTGATAACGATGACACTCCAGCTAAAACGTACAATTGTACATGTAGCAACACTGGTTATGCTGCAAAGAATGGTTTGACAGAAACCGAAAAGACTGCCTATGAAGATGGCTGCAAAAATTACACGGCGACGCCAGCAAGTGCAACAAGCGCTAGCCCAAAAGAAGTTCCTACAGCAAGTTGCAACTAATTTGTTGAGTTCTCTCACAGCACAAAAAATCCTCGAAGCTGCAAGGCTTCGAGGATTTTTTGTTTTATGGTAAATTGCTCCATTCCTTACCCCGCCTTTCCTGCCTTACCCCTGCCAACGTAACCTCCTGCCCAATTCGCAATTAAGGCAGGTATTTTTATTGCCAAGTGGCAAATTATGCTTACTTTTACGGTGTTGAATAGCTCAGACCTCATTTTACAACCCTAAAAAAGATGTTCAAAAATGAAGCTACGTTGTTACCTGCTTGCTACCGCGCTGGCGCTGCACGCCGCCGCCACAGGCGCCGTTAGCGCTCCGGTAGCCCCATTTGGAGATACCCTGTTTACCCTCTACGGCAGCGCTGGAGGCATAACGGCGCAAAAGCGCGCCCAGCTTGCTACCGAAAGCATTATTATGCTGAGGGAAGAGATACGCTTTAACCCCGATTCGCTTGCTGTTGTTGCAGCAGGCGAGGAGCAGCATGTTGCCTACCGCGGTATGATACTTGTTGGGGTAACAGCGCAGCAGGCCGCCGCCGCGGGTAAATCCGCCCGCGAGCTGGCGCAGGACTATCGCGACGCTATAGCCGCTGCGGTGGCTGCAAAGCGCGCCGAAGATACGTGGCTTGCCGTCGTAAGGCGGCTTGCGCTTGCGCTGCTCGTTGTTGTGGCGGCGTACTTTTGCATAAAGTACCTAAACATCTTCCACCGCAAGCTGGTGGTGCTGCTAAAGCGGCACAAGCTGAAGCCCATCAAGTCGCTAAAGTACCTGATGGATACCAACCGGCAGATAGCGGTGGGGCTCATTGCGGTAAAAGTGTTGAGGTATTTCCTCATTGTTGTTGTGCTGTACGTTTGCGCGCTTATCCTGTTCTGGCTTTTTCCGGCAACGCGCTGGCTCTCGGACACCCTGACAGGCTACATCACAACGCCGCTGAAAAAAATTTTTGTTGCTACATGGAACTACCTGCCTAACGTTTTTTACATCGCCATTATGGTTGTTCTGTTCAGGCTGATAGCAAAGGCGCTGCAGATTATTGCCAACAAAATAGGCAACGGGACGCTTAGCGTTAAAGGTTTTCCGTCCGATTGGGCAGCGCCTACCTACAGGATTCTCCGGGTGATGGTGATAGTTTTTGCGGTCATTTTTATTTTCCCGTTTTTGCCACGCTCCGAGTCGGATATTTTTAGGGGGGTATCGGTGTTTATGGGGCTGCTGCTTTCGCTCGGCTCCACCTCCATCATTAGCAACATAATATCGGGCTTGGTGATTACCTACATGAACCCGTTCAAGGAGGGCGACCGCATCAAAATGGGCGAGTATGTGGGCGATGTGGTGGAAAAAACAGCCCTCGTTACGCGGCTTAGAACGCCCAAGAACGAAATCATTACCATACCCAACTCCAACATCATGACAGCCCAAACCGTCAACTACAGCAACTCGGCCAAGGACTACGGGCTAATTCTGCACGTGCAGGTGGCTATGGGGTACGAGGTGCCGTGGCGCAGGGTGCACGAGCTGCTCATGGAGGCCGGCGCGAAGACTGCCCACGTGCTCCGAGAGCCAAAGCCCTTTGTGCTGCAAACAGCCCTTGACGATTTCTACGTGCAGTACCAAATCAACGTCTACACCGCCGACGCCTGCAAAATGCTCGATATATACTCCGGCCTGTACGCCAACGTGCAGGACATATTCCACCGCGAGGGCATAGAGATGGTCATGCCGCACATAGCCTCCGTGCGCGACGCAAGCAGGGTTTCCATGCCTCCGGAGTACATCCGCCCGGGGCAGGAGCATACGCCGCCGTTTAGGGTAGCGATGGAAAAGTAGCGGCACATTTCAGGGCGCACCCATACTGCCTTCCGGAGCATACGCAAAACTTTTCCGCTGGCATTTGAGGAAAATAAATCCTGACAAACCTTAGATGGGTTTGTTGGGATTTATTAGTTTTTCCACCTCTAAAATATCAAAAGTATACTTTTTTCCACCAATTTCATCCATTTTGATACTTATTGTGCCCCAAAGCATTACATTTTTTACAGCAAACTTTATAATAAAAAAAGCAAATTAAAAATCCGGATATGGTTTTAGCATGTTACCTTTGCGCCAATCAAAACAAATAAATTGTTATCAAAACATGAAAAAAATTTCGATTATGTTAGTTGCAGCGCTAATGGGCAGTCAGCTCGCCTTGGCGCAGGAAGCACAAAAGCCGCAAACCTCCAGCTTAGGTTTGATGGCCGTGGAGGTGGGCATAGCTCCTTTTTCCAACAGCCCGTTCCGCTTAATCAACGGGGTTAGAGGGCGCTACTTTTTTAGCGACAAGCTTGCTGTTCGCGCAAATTTAAATCTGGGGTACAACTCCTCGTCAAGCCACAACTTTACGACACCCGGCGTTACTCCCGCAGTGGAGCAAATCACCAAAAACTCGCTCTTTTCGTTCAGCATTGCTCCCGGAGCAGAGTACCACTTTGCTACCTACGAGAAAGCCTCTATCTACGCCGGCGCGTCCCTCGGTGTTGGCTTTCAAAAAGCGTCCGCTAAGGTTACCAACGATGGCTTTGTCAGCGGAGCCACCAGAAAAGTAAAAGGGGCAAACATGGGAGGCGACCGGAGCGGTTTTTCTTTTGACGCACAAATTTTCACGGGCATAGATGTGTACGTTTACAGCAACCTGTACGTGGGCGCCGAGCTGGGGTTGAAGTATAATTTGTCAAGGCAGTCAACGGTAAAAACTACCACCGGTAGCGCTACTGTTACTACAAAAGATTATGGGCTAACTTCTGATCTTAAATTTGAAATGCTTCCGGTATTTCGCTTGGGGTGGAAGTTCTAACAAGTAACAGGCTCACACCTGTAAGCATATCGAAGAAAAAAAGGCGGTTGCACATTGATGCAGCCGCCTTTTTGGTGTATTGGCATATTCTTAACCCAGATTGCAGCGAGGAAAGAATTAAGCTCCCTTATTTACAGCAAAAGCTGGAACAAATCGGGCATATCGTTGAGGTATTCGTACACAATGCCATATTCTTTCATGCGGGCAATCAGCCCGTCGAAATCCTCCTTTTGGCACAGCTCTATGCCAATGACGATGGGGCCTTTGTCGCGGGAGTGTTTTTTCTTGTACTCAAAGTGGGTAATGTCGTCGGAGGGGCCGAGCACGTGGTCGAGGAACTCGCGTAAAGCGCCGGCGCGCTGCGGTAGACGTATGATAAAGTAGTGCTTCATGCCTTCGTACAGCAGCGATCGCTCTTTGATTTCCTCCATGCGCGTAATGTCGTTGTTGCTGCCGCTCACCACGCACGCTACCGTTTTTCCCTTAATCTTGTCCTTGTAAAAGTCCAGCGCAGAGATGGATATTCCGCCCGCGGGCTCTACCACAATGGCGCTTTCGTTGTAGAGCTGTAGGATGGTGGAGCAAATTTTACCCTCGGGCACCAGCACAACGTCGTCAAGCACATCCTTGCAAATGGCAAAGGTGAGCTCGCCAACGCGACGCACCGCCACGCCGTCGGCAAAGGTGTCAATGTCCTTTAGCGACACAACTTCTCCGGCATCCAGCGAAGCCTTCATGGAGGCGGCGCCTACCGGCTCTACGCCAATGAGCTTGGTGTCGGGGCTGATGGCCTTAAATACGCTCCCCACGCCCGCCGCCAGCCCGCCGCCGCCGATGGGCATAAACAGGTAGTCGATGGGTTGGGCAACGTCGTTCAGGATGTCGAGGCCTACCGTAGCTTGCCCCTCTATCACTTTTTCGTCGTTGAAGGGGTGAATGAATGTGCTCTTGTGCTCCTCGCAAAACCGCACGGCTTCTGCGTATGCATCGTCGAAGGTATCGCCGGTCGAAACAATTTCGATGTTGTTTTTGCCAAACATTTTTACCTGCTTCACCTTTTGGTTGGGCGTAGGCGTAGGCATGAAGATTGTTCCGCGAATGTTGAGCGCGTTGCAGGCAAAGGCTACGCCCTGCGCGTGGTTTCCGGCGCTTGCGCAAACTACGCCGTTGGACAGCTGCGACTTGGTCAGCGAGGCTATTTTGTTGTACGCGCCGCGAATTTTGTAGGAGCGCACGCGCTGCAAGTCTTCACGCTTGAGCAGTATGTTGGCTGAATACAGCTCGCTCAGCGACACATTTTGTGCCAGCGGCGTATGCGCAATCACGTTGCTGATGCGCTGCCGAGCTTTTTGAACATCACGAAGTAGGGGTTTGTACATGATTCTTTTTGAATATATATCAGAGTAAACAGCTTTGCCGAATAAGCGGCGCGGCAAAGATAGCGATTTTCAAAACGTAATCCAACCCGTCAGTATCCTTTCTTTACGTCCAGCGCTGCCGGCAGATGGTCGCTAACGCCTCCTGCATACCTCACGCCGTTGTAGGTACGGCGGGGCTTATCGCCGGTGTAGGCCTCGTCGGGTTCGAGCAAAAATGGCGCCGAAAAAATGTAGTAGCCTGTCGGCAGGCAGTATATTGGCGAATCTTTGTTGAGCAAATTTCCCGACACAAAAAACAGGTCAATCAGCTCCCATTTTCCCTGAAATTTGATGCTGCCTACGTTAGCGTTGTGCAGCGGCAGCGCAAGGTTGTAGAGGCTGTCGGGGGCAACGCCGCTGAGGTTTGGCGAAGCGCCCAGCCCTTCGCTGATGCAGCGGCTGTCGGGGGTATCGTTGAAGTCGCCCATGATGATAAGGTTGGCATTGGGCGATGCCGACAGGATGGCGCCGGCAATGCGCCGCATTGTGTCGGCAGCAGCCATGCGCCCCCCCTCGGAGGCCACCGCGCCGCCGTACTTCGACGGCATGTGGCACACCATGACGTGCAGCGTGTCGAGCTCATTCACCACGCCTTTTGCCAGCAGAATTTCGCGCGTGGTGCGCTCGCTGGGGAGCGATACCTCGATGAATCTGCTGCCCACCAGCTTAAAAGTTTCTTTGTTGTAGATAAGCCCAACATCTATGCCTCGCGTATCGGGCGAATCGTGGTGAACAAGGCCGTAGGGGAACTTTGCCAGCGGCGTTTCGTAAATAATTCTGTTGAGCACAAACCTGTTTTCGACTTCGCACACCCCAATCAAGTCGGGCGGTGTAGCGCCGCCCACCGCTACGATGACCTTAAAAATGTCGTTGGTCTTTTTTATAAAGCGATTCCACGTCCAGCGGCGCAGGCCGTTCTCGGAGAACTCTTTTTGAGGGTTGAGGCTGTCGGCAGATGGCGAAAAAAAGTTTTCGAGGTTGTAGAACATTATCCGCAAATCGCCGTTGGCGCGCGGCCGCGTCTGCGCAGAGGCGGCAACGCTCCCTGCAAGAAGGAACAGCAGCCCTGCTGCCGTAAGGATTGCGGCAATGCTTGCCGTATGCTTATGGCCGATACGCATAGCAACCTAAGCTTTTATCGTTTGAGATATTCCTGTCGTATCCATCAGCGTCGATGGGGTACATGCGCGCTATGCTCTCCTCTCCGGCGTTGATGGCAGGCGACCCTTCCGAGAGGTGAAAGTCATTTTCGCTTACGTTTCTAAACGCCGGGTCTTGCACCGTAACGTTCACGTAGCGCTCGCCGTTGCTCAGGTCAAAGCTGCTGCTGAGCTTTACCATGCAGCGCTCCATCGTGAGGCGCATAGCGGCAGGTTGACCGGACAGCTCGCGTACGCTAAGCTCGTTTATATTTTTTCCATAAATAATGCTGTTGGCGAAGTGGGCGGCGTTGAGCGGCGTGGGGATTGTATCGTACCTGTTTTTTGCCTTTTCGCGCAGGCGGTAGCTTTGCAGCACAACCAGCGTACCACGGTAGGCGTCGGCGGCAAAGGTGCAGCTGTAAAAGGTGCAGCTGCCGCCCTCTATCAGCGCGGCGTTGCTAAGGTGGTTGGCAAAAAGGCAGTTGTTTGCATCAACCTTGCCGTTGCTAGACCGCACGCCAACCTCGGCATCCTCAACCACCGAATTTTTTAGCGTTAGCTGAGCGCTGCCGGCCACTCCCAGCGTATCCGTCACGGCAAAGGCGCAGCGCGCGCCGCTGATTCGCGCGCCGCTCACGCTTGCGCGTCCGCTTGCGCCAATGCTAATTCCCACCCACTGTCCGGAGGCGCCCTTGTACCACGGGTCGTTGTAGCGCGGGAACGAGAAAATACAGGGATTTTCCGGTACTCCCTCCACCCTGAGCGTGCCGCTTACGGCTATCCCCGCCTTTCCGCCGAAGTAGAGCTTTGCTCCGGCCTCCACAGCCACGGTTGCGCCGCTGTCGACGGCCACAACGCCGCCCAGAATGTAGGGCTTATCGGCCGTAAAGGTATAGCCGTTGGGCAGCGCGGTATCCCTGTCCAGCACAACGGCGTCTTGCCCGTAGGCTACTACCTCAAGCTTGCTTGACAGCTCTTGGCCGTTCACCATGAATACAATAGCGTCGGATAGCAGGAGGTTTTTATTTTTCTTTACCTCAATAAAAATAAAAAGGCTATCTCTTCTTGCCAGCTTTACGTTGCCCACGCTGTAACCGGCGCGCCCGTCAACGTTCATGCGGAAAGGCGAAGCCTCTCCCTTCCGCAGCAGCACCTCGTCGAAGAGCAGATTTTTGTCGCTTGTGTTGTAAACCCTGCACGAAAACGTGGTAGAGCCAAGGGTGGCAAAAATGGTGTCGAAGTTAAGCGTGTCGCTTGAAAAATAGAGCGTTGCCGAGGCATCCGAGGTAAACTCCTGCTGCTGGCAGCGTACGGCAAGAGCAACGAGCACAATGAGCGTCCAGCGCCATCTATGCTTTACAAAAGCGATGTTCAGCATGTTGATAAATTTCTAAATCATTAATTCTTAACGTGCAAAAATACGTAAAGTTTTTTATTTGCACAATGGTGATTCTAAACAAAATAGTTTATCGGGCAAGGAAATATTTATTGTGTATTTTGTATAATTTAACGCTTATTATTTCTCAAATATTGAAAAAAGGTGCATCTTTGTTGCCGTTATCGCCCTATTTTTATTGATTGTTTATTAAAAAACGTACCAATTACATGCTATACGCGCGCTCCATAGGCATTACTCCATTTCTTGTAACACATACAGGAAATAATTTGCGTGTGGGCACACATCACACACACACACACACACACACACACACACACACACACAGCTCAGCGAGTTACGTAGCGCAGCCTCGTGTTTGCATATACGCAAATTTTTCGACTTTTACAATATTTCACATCCTTTTTCTGATGAGCGGCCGGATATTGCGGGCGTTCATTTTTTTTGCTGCTTCAGCCAAGCTGCTGCCTTTGCACCATTTGTACAATGTGCAGCAGTCTTCCACAATGCTTGCGGCAGCCCTCTCTCTTTGCACCCTAATAAGCAGCAGGAGGCTCCGGCTGCTTATTTTTTCAGCTCCATATTTTTTCACCTTAAACAAATTATCATGTACCAAAAATTATTCGATCAAAGTCGAACGGGGCAGATAGCGTCTGCACCTGTTCAAACGACCGGTGGTGCGGGAGCGGCAAGGCGCGCAAAGCGCTTGCTGCTTTTGCTAATGCTTTGCGCAGCCCTACCCTGGTCACTGAATGCGCAAGATCTCAACATTTCCGGCACGGTGCTTGGCGCTAACAACGATCCTGTTGTGGGGGCAAGCGTTGTGGTAAAAGGAACTACTGCTGGCGCAGTTACCGGAACAGATGGCAGCTACAACATCACCGCACCCGCCAATGCAACGCTGGTATTCTCATTCTTGGGATTGACCACCAAGGAAGAAGCCGTTGATGGACGTGGACGTATTGACGTTGTGCTGAACGAAAGCGACCAATTCCTCGATGAAGTAGTGGTGGTAGGCTACGGCGTGCAAAAGAAGCGGGATTTGACAGGGGCGGTTTCGTCCATCAAAATGAACGACGCGCCGGTGGCAACTTTCTCAACCATCAGCCACGCGCTGGCAGGCAAGGCCGCCGGCTTGCAGGTAACGCAAAACAGCGCCCAAGTGGGCGGCGGCTCCACGTTCCGCATTCGCGGCGCAACTTCGCCATCCGGAGGCGCCGGTAACGAGCCGCTCATTATCCTCGACGGCTTTCCGGTAACCTCTCCCTCAAACCTCGGCTCCGGCAATGCGTATGATGCCGGCGGCACCGACAACGTACTGGAATCCATTAACCCGAACGACATAGAGAGCATCGAGGTGCTGAAGGACGCCAGCGCCACCGCCATCTACGGGTCGCGGGCAGGACACGGGGTGATTATCATCACCACCAAGCGCGGCAGCAAAGACCAAAGGTTGCGGGTAAATTATTCCGGCAACGTGAGCGTTTCAACCATGAAGAACGGCTATGACATGCTGGACGCCTCGCAATACATGGCGCAGCTTGGAACAGAAATCCGTGAAAGATACCTTGCGGATAACGGGTTGGGCGTGTACGCCAACTACAAAACGCCCACCGGAAAGACCGAAGCGGAATTTGACCTCATGAATACCGCCAACTATGCGAAGCTGTATGACATTTATGAAAAGAACGGCCACAAAACAACCGACTATTTCAAAGAGGTAACGCGCACCGGCGTACAGCAGTCGCACAACGTGTCGCTTTCGGGCGGTACGGAAGCCACGCAGTATCTGGCTTCGATAAACTACTTCGGTCAGGAAGGTATCGTGAAGAACAATGCCATGAACAGGCTTACAGCCAACGTGAATTTAGACCAGCAAATATCCAAATACGTGAAAGGCGGCCTGTCGCTCAACTTAAGCCGCAACCAGTACGACAATTCACTGCTGGGTAACGGCGATCAGGAACATGCAGGTATCATTACTTCGGCCATACAGTACATGCCCATTTTGCCGGTGTACGACGAAAACGGGGAGTTCTCAAAAACGCCCACCAAAGGCGACTACCCCAACCCCGTGTCGCTGCTCGACATCACCGACAAATCTACTAAGGATAGGGTATTGAGCTCGGCCTACTTGGAAGTAAAGCCGGTGAAAGAGTTAACCTTGAAAACGGTATTGGGCATGGACAGGAAATACCAGAAACGCAAGCAGTATGTGCCAACCACCACCGTGATGGGAGCCGCTCAAAACGGGATAGCAGATATTGGCCAAAGCGACAACATGGACTACCTGCTCGATTTGACCGCCACCTACATCAAGGAGTTCGGCGACCACAACTTAACTGCGCTGGCAGGATATTCGTTCCAGCAGTTCAATCAGGAAGGCTTCAGCGCCGGCAATAGCGATTTCCCCATAGACGGGTTTCTGTATAACAACCTTGCCACAGGCAACGCCGCCAAGCCGGGCGTAAGCTCATGGGCAGATAAGAGCTCCTTAAGCTCTTACTTTGCGCGAGTAAACTACTCCTTCCTTGGCCGCTACCTGCTCACCGCCACGCTCCGCGCCGACGGTGACTCGGACTTCACCGAAGACAACCGCTGGGGATATTTCCCCTCAGCTTCTGTGGGATGGCGCTTTAGCGATGAAGCATTTATGCAATCACTGGCCGGCGCCCTTTCCAACGGTAAGCTGAGAGCGAGCTACGGGCAAACCGGCAACTCCAACATCGGCAACAATATATTGGACGCCTACGGCGCAAGAGGAGGTTACGTGTTTGGCTCCTCAAGCCTCGGTGGTGTGGGGACTAAAAAAATCGGCAACCGGAATTTGACTTGGGAAACTACTACCGAATTTAACATCGGTCTTGACCTTGGGCTGTTCAAAAACCGGATAAACCTCTCCGTAGAATACTACGACAGGGTAATTTCCGATTTGTTGGCCACCAAAAGCCTCCCGTCCTACAATGAGCTCGGCTCCGTTTCCGCCAACATCGGCAAAACGCAGGGGCAGGGCTTTGAGCTGACGCTGAACACCGTGAACGTCACCAACAAGGATTTCGTATGGACTACCGACCTCTCGCTGTCTACCTACAAAGACCGCTGGCTGGAGCGCGACCCGGACTGGACGCCGAATGTTTACCAGTCGGAAACAGACTATATCCGCTCCATCTTCGTGTACCGCTCTGATGGCATCATGCAGGCAGGCGAAACGGCTCCGGCTTGGCAAAGCGCCCTGCTGCCCGGACAGCTGAAGGTGAAAAACCTGAAGGACGAAGAAGATGCACTCAACAAATTAGACCCTAACGACGTGGAGCTGCTCGGCTCGGAAGACCCTGCTTTAATCTTCGGCTTTAACAACACCATAAGGTGGAAACAGCTCGATTTCAACATCTACTTTTACGGTGAATTGGGCCGATGGCGGGGAGCCAGCTACTACGAAAAATGGACAAGCATTACCGGCAATGCACCTTACTATAATGTGTCGACCAATGCGCAAAACACATGGCGGAGCGACAACCAGGGCGCTGCTATGCCAAGCCTTATAAGCAACAGCACTATTCCCGGGACTACGGATTTTTACTACAAGAAAATCAGCTACCTCCGCTGCCGGAATATCACGGTAGGGTACACCATTCCTGTTTCTAAAAAAGTATTGAACAGCATACGGGTGTATGCCGATGTGAACAACCCGTTTGTGATTACCAACTGGACGGGCGTTGACCCGGAAACGGACTTTGCCAACAGCAACAACTATGCCTACCCTAACGTTACCAGCTTTAGCTTGGGTGTAGATATTAATTTTTAATCTAACTACATAAAAAAAGATAATTATGAATAAGATAAAACTATATTTAGCTGTTTTACTTCCGGTGATTATGGCGCTGCAAAGCTGCGAGTTGGAGTCGGAAGTGTTTAACGACATCAACACGAGCATCTACCCCACCACAGAGCGCGATGCCCGCGACCTGATTACAGGAAATGTGTATACGCCATTTACCACTGTTGCATTCGATGGCACCGGTGAAAATGTATATCAGGGCATATTTAGCGGAGCCAATGGGTTTCATCTCCTTGCCGATATGGCCAGCGATATCGGATTCTGTAACTGGGGGACTGGCACTTGGGGAGCGCTTGAGTTCGGACAAGTTCAACCTACTACCCAGTATGGCTCTACCATAATATACGATAAGGGATACCACCGGTTTTTCGGCAAGATGCTGCTGACTATCGACCGCATCCAAGGCCTGGATATTGACGCCGACGTGAAAGCGCGCTATATTGCCGAAGCAAAATGCGGCCTGGGCTTCCTTGGTTTTTTGTTTTACGACTGGTATGGCCCGGTGGTCATACCCGATCTGGAAACGCTCAAAGCGCCGCAGGAAGCCAAAATCCTGCCGCGCCTCTCGGAAGACGCCATGAAGACGTTTATTGAAACCAACCTGAAGGAGGCAGCGGCTGTATTGCCAGCCACTTACGCCCATAGCGATCCCGAGTACGGACGCTTCACGGCAGGACTTGCCCACATGGTGCTCCTCAAGTTCTACATGCAAACGCAGCAGTGGGGCAAAGCCATTACGGAAGGTAAGGAACTGATGAAACCGGAGTATGGCTACCAGCTGGTTACCGACCCGGGTAATGCTACCGGCGTAGATCCGGACGCCACGCCCACGGCCTACGCCAACATTTTCTCCGTAGCCAACGAGGGCAACAGCGAAACCATTTGGGCAGTGAACTATAACAGTACTTACAAAAATGAATGGTTCCCGAATGTTTTAATGGGAGGATGTCCTCTTAATAACGGAGCTGCCGGATGGGATGGCTATAAAATAATACCGCAGTTCTTCGCCACTTTTGAGGCCGGCGACCAACGCAGGAACACTATTATTTCTAACGAAAACTGGCCGGAAGGAAATCTTAGCGATGGCGTACTTCCGGTTAAATATGAGATAAACACAACAGGGGGTAACACACGAAGCGCTTTAGACTGGATTGTGTACCGCTATGCCGACGCCATTACCCTTTTGGCAGAAGCCATCGTACGCAATGGAGGTGATTTTTCCGGCGGAAGCCCGGAGCCGCTTGACTTGCTCAATCAGGTGAGAACGCGAGCCGGACTTACGGTGTACACAGCCGCTGACATTGCAAGCAAGGACGACTTCATCGCCAAGCTGCTAATGGAGCGCGCCCATGAATTTTATTTTGAAGGCGTTCGTCGTCAGGATTTAATTCGCGACGGTAAATACGAAGAAACGATGAAGTGGAAATGCAACTTGGGGCTTAGCGGTAGCGCGTCATTTGCTAATCCGGCAAAGATATATGACCGCATGCCGCTTCCTCAAAGCTTGATTACCGAGGGGCAGGGAATTATTGAGCAAAACCCGTATTAACCCGCTAAAGGGCATTACAAAAGACTTCTAATTTGTAAGAGAGAGAGGCTGCGCTGGAAAGGTATTTACGGCGCAGCCTCTTTTTATGTTGGCGCCCCCCTTGTTCGATTTTTCCGGAGGCGCGCGGCTGTGCATTTCTAAAAAATATCACCTGCCCGAAAACGGAATCGCCAAAAAATTACTATTTTTGTCCTTTGCAACGTTGGCATGTTGCAATTATAAAGCAACCGTTTATGGCTAACCTTTTTACTTCCTTATTAAACAGTAGCGAACGGTGTGTTTTTTTTGCAAATAATTAAAATCAGGTATGGTCAATTTAGGGTACAAAAATCGGACAATAAAAACAGGATGGCTGCTCATGTGCTGCTGTGCGTTGCTGCTGGTGGTGGGCTGCAAATCGACCTCAAGGCGTATGCAGCAAGCTGCCGAAGAAAACTTAAAGGGTAGCTGGGTTTGCTCTAACGTGCTGGAAGAGGTTGCGCGAACAAAATCCATCAAGCAGCTGAAAAATTTCCCGCCTTATACAGAGCTCATTTTTTTGCAGGATTCGAGCAAGCTCATTGCGCTGAACGGACAGATAGATTTGGTAGCGCTTTCCTACACGCGCAGCGGCGATGTGCTGCAAGTTCCCGATTTTTACGGAAACGGGATAGCGCAAATTAGCATAGCGAGCGACAGCGCGCTGCTATTCAACGACGGATTCTCGGCGGAGGCGTGGCGCTACACCAAGGCTCCGACCGACGTAGCGCCTACCGAAAGCGACGGCATACCCGAAGTATTTCCAAGCCTGCTCAACAGCGCGCTGATTTCGGGAGAATACGCAGTGACGAACGTAGACAAGCCTTACAGCCTTGCATTTCGCACCAACGGGTACATATCCAACAGCCCCGATTTTACCCACTATTCGCTGTGCTACAACGGAAGCTGCAACATCCTCTCGGACGAAAACCTTGTGTACCTCTCCAACGGGCAGCAGGGCGACTACTACGGTTGGAAAATACAGGGCAATACGCTTAC
>JAIRXY010000174.1 GCA_031268055.1 Prevotellaceae bacterium
TCGTCTGCTACGATAAGCTGACGTATGCCGGAAATCTGGAAAACCTTACCGACGTGAAAGAAGCGCCCAACTACCGCTTCGTAAAGGGCGATATTTGCGACGCAGCGCTGCTGCGGCAGGTTTTTGAGGCCCACCGCATAACCGGCGTGCTTCATCTGGCCGCCGAGTCGCACGTAGACCGCTCCATTGTCAACCCGATGGAGTTTATCCGCACCAACATTGTTGGGACGGTGACGCTCCTCAACGCCGCCAAGAGCGCGTGGGGCGGCGATTTTAGCGGCAAGCGGTTTTACCACATTTCTACCGACGAGGTGTATGGGTCGCTAACCTCAGCGGGCTTCTTTACCGAAAATACAAAGTACGACCCCCACAGCCCGTATTCGGCCTCCAAAGCCAGCTCCGACCATCTGGTGCGCGCTTACCACGATACGTACGGGCTGCCCGTGGTGATAACAAACTGCTCCAACAACTACGGCCCCAACCATTTTCCGGAAAAGCTCATTCCGCTTGCCATCAACAATATCAAGACGGGAAAGCCCATTCCCATTTACGGTAAGGGTGAGAATGTGCGCGATTGGCTCTACGTAGAAGACCACGCCGCCGCCATTGACCTTGTGTTTCACAAGGGAAAAATCGGCGAAACGTACAACATTGGCGGGCACAACGAGTGGACAAACATTGCGCTGATAAAGCTGCTGTGCGCGCTCATGGACAAAAAGCTGGGGCGGCCGGAAGGAACGTCGGCCGGGCAGATTACCTACGTCACCGACCGTGCAGGGCATGATTTGCGCTACGCCATCGACGCCTCAAAAATTCAGCGGGAGCTTGGCTGGAAGCCCTCCGTAACCTTTGAGCAGGGGCTGGAGAAAACGGTGGACTGGTACCTTGCCAACCAAGCATGGCTGGAGCACGTAGTCAGCGGTGAGTACGAAAAATACTACGAGCAACAGTATGGGAGAAATTGAGGAAATTTTGAATTTTGAATAAAAACCAAGCGTCACCAAGCATCAAAGAACATAGAAGTTGCGAATACAAAAGCTTCTGAGCGCCCTGTATTCGTAATTCCTAATTCGTAATTCCTAATTATTCATGAATATCGTTATTGCAGGCGCCGGCGAGGTCGGTACGCACCTCTCGAAGCTGCTCTCGGAGGATAGCCATAGCATTGTTGTTGTTGACCCCAGCGAGGAGCGCCTCCGCGCGGTGGAGTCGGGCACCGACGTGGTAACCGTGCAGGGCAGCGCCACTTCGCTCGAAGTGCTGGAGAGGGCTAGCATCCATAGAGCCGACCTGCTTATTGCCGTTACGCCGAGCGAAGATACCAACATTGTTACCTGCATGCTGGGCAAAAAAATGGGCGCTAAGCAAACCGTTGCCCGCATTGACCACAACGAATACCTTGACGTTGAAAACCGGAGAACGTTTACCCACGCCGGCATCGACAACATGTTTTACCCCGAAAAAATTGCGGCAAGCGAAATCGTGAACTTGCTTAGCCAAACCAGCACGTCGGAGTACATCGAGTTTGCCAACGGCAGGCTGGTGATGATGGTCTTCACGCTGGACGACGGCGCGCCCATCGTTGGAAAAACCATAGCCGAGGCAACCCATCAGGCAAAAAAGCTCGAGTACCGCGTTATTGCCATCAACCGCAGCGAAAAAACAATCATACCCCATCGCTTTGATACCTTTGAGGTTGGAGACCAGCTCTACATGATGACCACGCGCAACGGCATGAGCGAAATGCTGGAGTTCTCGGGAAAGGAAAACATCGAGGTGCACAACATGATAATCCTTGGCGGCAGCCGCATTGGTATCAAGGTTGCAACATCGCTCGACCGCAGGCTGAACATCAAAATTATCGAGCAGCAAAAAGAGCGCTGCGTGAAGCTGGCCGAAATGTTCAAAAATGCTATGATTATCAACGGCGACGGGCGCAATGCTGACCTCCTGCTTGAGGAAGGGCTGCAAAAAACCGACGCTTTTGTTGCCGTCACCGGAAGCTCCGAAATAAACATCCTTGCCTGCCTGCTGGCAAAGCAAATAGGCGTGCAGCGCACCATTGCCGAAGTCGAAAACCTCGACTACATACAGCTGGCCGAGAGCATTGGCATTAATACCATCATCAACAAAAAGCTCATTACCGCCGGCCACATCTTCAAGTTCACCCAAAACACCAACATGCAGGCAATGAAGTACCTTACCGGATCCGACGCCGAGGTGCTGGAGTTCATTGCCAAAACCGGATGCAGGGCAAGCAAGGCGGCCATCAAGGATTTGGACTTCCCCAAAAACGCTATCATTGGCGGTATTGTGCGCGGTGGAAAAGGAATTATCGCCACAGGCGTTACCGAAGTAAACGCCGGCGACCACGTAATTGTCTTTGCCTTAGACGTAGACGCTGCCGTTGTAGGAGAATTTTTCCGATAAAGCTCGACTTGCTGTCGGATTTTGGTTGCCAACTATGAAGAAGCGTATTACCCGGTGAAAAAACCTGAGGTGGCAGATGTTATAAAGTTCCGTGTGTGTGAGATGGGTATTAACCAAACCAAGCTGTCAGAAATGCTTTGGCGTAAGCCCATCAAGGGTAAGTGAATACCTGACCGGAAAAAGCGAGCCTACCTTGGCTGTTACCAGAAATATCAGCCGGAAGCTAAACATCAGCACGTTGGTAGTTTTTGGGGGGGGTAGATTGGAAATTTTGAATCCTTACCCCATGCCCATACCCGTGGCGCAAATCAATATTTTACTCTAATGCATGCTGATTGAGGGTTCAATATAAACTAATATTTGCTATATTTGTAGCTATAATAAGGTTATCCTGTGAAAAAACAATGGAAGAAACGATGGAAGAAAGATTAAACCCGCTTAACGACTATTTGTTCATGAAGTACATGGGCGAGAAAGGAGATGAGGAGCAGCTCGCAGCCTTTCTCAGCGTTGTTTTGCAAAAGACAGGCAGGCACGGCATCAAGTCGATAAAAATTGTCGAAAACAAAGCCATGTCTGCCGAAATTATAGGCGACAAGTCCAGCATTTTGGACGTGCGCGCAACCTTAGACGACGGCACGAAGGTAAACATTGAAGTCCAGCTCCGCAACCTGTACAACATGGACAGGCGAAGCTTGTTCTACTGGAGCCGCGAGTACACCCGCAGCATTAGCGCCGGTCAGGACTACGAGGAGCTGCCGAGCGTTATAGCCATCAACATTATCAACTTCAACCTTGTTAATATTGACGCGGTGCACACCAGCTTTCACCTGTGGGAAGACCACCACAAGGATTACCTGCTCACGGACGCGCTGGAGGTACACTTCATTGACATGGTAAAGTTCAGGGAGCTGCGCGAAAAAGATATTGTGAACAACGCGCTACACCGTTGGCTAACATTTTTTGATAAGAACACCGATAACCACATATTAAAGGAGGTACTCACCATGGATATAGCGATACAGAAAGCCCAGCAAAAAATCACGCTTGTATCCCGTGATAAGGAGGCATTGCGCGCCTACCAAATGCGGTTATAGGAAGTGACCACGTCAGACCGCGGCTCACACTTTTCCAGCACGGATGGGCGTGTAGTGGG
>JAIRXY010000207.1 GCA_031268055.1 Prevotellaceae bacterium
CGTTGGTCTTGTGCAACTGCCCCTTGACAAGCAGAGCGTAAAATTCCATCGCCCTAACGGTCGAGGCCTCGTCAATTCCACCAATTACCCGATCGTTATACTCCAGCTCATACAGCAAATTGCCAGGCAAAACTCTTTCGGGGCAATAGGCGACATATATTTTATCCTTCAACTCGGGACGTTCCGAGTAGATTAGCTGCTGCATTTTCTCCGTTGTGCCAATCGGCGATGTGGATTCAATAATAAACAGGTTTCCCGTTTTGAGGAACGGTAAAACAGAGCGTGTCGCGGCCTCAACATACGTTATATCAGGCTCATGATTACCTTTGAACGGTGTTGGAACAACAATTAAAAACACATCGCCAGCTTCGGGTTTAACCGCAACCCGCAAATTACCGCGTTGAACGACTTCACGTACAAGTGTCTCCAATCCCGGCTCTGCAATGTGAATAGCTCCCTTGTTGATGGTGTCAACCACCCGCGTATTGATGTCCACACCCAGCACATCTAACCCTTTTTCAGCAACCATTGTCGCCGTGGGAAGTCCGATGTAGCCAAGACCTATACAAACTATTTTTTGCATGTTACTCTATATCTTTATTTGTCCGACTTCTACTATAATTTTGGTCTGTTGTTTTACTTTCTGGCAGCCCCGCGTTCTATCGACAAGTATCACTGTACCTGCAAGTTGTCACTCACACTCTTTACACAAATAATTTTGGTGCGATTTCTTGCTGCTTTTCTTTATTCCTGCACACTGGCAACCAAAACAATGAAAAGTAATTTGATATGATTTGTATTTGCAAAAATACAAATTCATCTCCTGATTGCCAAATATCTACAATAACATATTTTTTAAACCCCTACCCGATTGCTTAGAGATGCAATAGGAGAAAACAATCAGCTGGAAAGATAATGCATATGATTTCATCTTTTGGAATCAACCCCTTCCTCTATGCTGGTTCGAAAATTCTTTTATTAGGAATATAATGTACATTTCTTAATTTATTTTTACGCTCTCCCCACTCACATACCTTCTGAGGGATAAATGGTTTTGTTTTTCCATACAAGTAGCCTATAAGTGATTGCTTCCTTCTATTGGGTCGTATAGCTGGGTTAGCAACAACTCGGTTGTCAAATTATCTACGCCTCACTTTACCCGTTTTTCGATTTCTTAATATTCTCCATAAAATCGTCGAACAGGAACTCCGTATCCACGGGTCCGCTGGAAGCTTCGGGGTGAAACTGCACAGAAAAGAACGGCTTCGAGCTGTGGCGAATGCCCTCGTTGGTGCCGTCGTTCAGGTTTACGAAGTAGGGCGCCCAGCCTTTTTCGAGGTTAGACGGGTCTACGGCGTAGCCGTGGTTTTGGGAGGTAATAACCGCCGTGTTTGTTCCCACCTTCAGGGCGGGCTGGTTGTGGCTGCGGTGTCCGTACTTGAGCTTGTAGGTGGACGCGCCCGCCGCCAGCGCAAGCAGGTGGTTGCCCATGCAGATGCCAAAGATAGGCTTGCCCACCGCCATTCCCTTTTTTATGTTTTCGATGGTTGGGCTGCACATTTGCGGGTCGCCGGGGCCGTTTGAAATCATCACGCCGTCGTAGTCGAGCGTAGTGAAGTCGTAGCTCCACGGAACAAGCGTTACGGTAGCGTCGCGCCGTAGCAGGCAGCGGATAATGTTGTACTTGCAGCCGCAATCCACCAGCACAACCTTGTACTTTCCGCTGCCAAACGTTTGCACAGCCTTTGTGCTCACCTGCTCCACGAGGTTTTCTTTGTTGGGGTCAAAAAAGTCGGCAGGCTCCCTGTCGCCGTCCATCACCACCTTGCCAAGCATCACCCCGTGCTCGCGGATAATCTTAGTAATTTCGCGCGTATCTACGCCGTAAACCCCCGGCACGCTATGCTCCTTGAGCCAGCAGTCGAGGCTCTGCACGGCGTTCCAGTGGCTGTGCTCAAAGGAGTAGTCGGATATGATGAGAGCTTTGATGTGGATTCTGTCGGATTCAAAAAAGAGCGGAATGCCGCTCTCCGCCTCCGCGCAAGGAACACCATAGTTCCCCACCAAAGGGTAGGTAATGACCAGAATTTGCCCCGAGTACGACGGGTCGGTGAGGCTTTCGGGGTAGCCCGTCATGGCGGTATTGAAAACGACCTCGCCCGATACCGACAATTCGGCCCCAAAGCTGTAACCCGTAAAACGGTTGCCATCCTCAAGTATCAGGTAGTTTTTTTTATGGCTCAACATGACTTAGAAAATTTTGAATTTTGAATTTTGAATTTTAAATTTTAAATTCCTGACGGCGTAAAAACAAGAATAAATTTTGAATTATAAATTTTTTTAGGGCGCTGCAAAGATACGCATTTTTTTCAGCTCTACAAAGGGGCGCTATCGTTATATAATATACTGAAAATTAAATTGATATGGTTGCAGGTTGCCGTTGCTTAATTGAAATTTCTACATTTTGAATTTTTAGGGCGCACACGCAGGTGCACCCCTACCGGCGCCAATCCATTCAAAATTCAGAATTCAAAATTCAAAATTCAAAATTTTCAAAGCAATGCCGGCTATTTCTTCCGGTTTGTCCACCATGTAGGCGGGGTGAAAAGCCTCCAGCTCGGCGCGGGGACGAAAACCCCACGTAACGCCGCAGGCGGCAACTCCGCTGTTGAGCGCCGTTTGCATGTCTACGTTGGAATCGCCTACGTACAGCGTTTTTCCCCTGCTAACGGAGGCAGCAGAAAGAATGTCGTAAACAATGGCCGGATTGGGCTTGGGTGCAATGCCTTCACGCTGCCCGAGCACCCTGACAAAGCGCACATCGGGAAAGTAGTGGGCAACAAGCTTGCACGTTGCCGCATGGTACTTGTTGGAGGCAACGGCCATCGAAATGTTCTGCTTTTGCAGGCGCTTTAGCAGCGCGGGTATGCCCGGATAGGGGGCGCTGTGCTCTGTATCGTGCTCCTTGTAGTAGGGAAAGAACGAGGCGCGGAGGCGAAGGATATTCTCCTCTGTCTGCTCTCCTTCCGGCAGCGCCCGCTCAAGGAGCTTGCTAACGCCGTTGCCCACAAACCACCGGTAAGCTTCTACCGAGTGGGTGGGAAAACCGTTGGCACGCAGGGCATAGTTGGCGCTGTTGGCCAAATCGGTTATGGTGTTCAAGAGCGTCCCGTCGAGGTCAAAGATAATCAGGCTCACCATAGCTCATCAGAACAGCAGGCCTGCCGCAACCTCACTGCGCTTGGCTTTACCGGCCACAAGCTCTACCAGCGTTAGGGCAAAGTCTATCGCAAAGGCAGGCCCCTTGCCGGTTACTATGTTGCCGTCTACCACCACAGGCTGCTCCGTGGCTAAGGTTGCTCCGGTGAGGAATTTTTCAAAGCCGGGGTAGCAGGTGGCCTTTTTCCCATTCAGCAGGCCAATGCCTCCCAGCACCATCGGCGCGGCGCAAATGGCGGCAACCTTTCCCCCTGCTCTGCCAAAAGTCAGCAGCAGCTTTTTCAGCTCCTCAAACTCGTTGAGGCGAACTGTTCCGCCGGGTAGCACCAGCAGCTCGGCGCTGCAAAAGTCGGCTTCGCCAAATAGCAGGTCGGCCGTTACCTCTACCTTGTGGCTGGCCACTACCTGCCTGGAATCCTCTACCGAAACGGTTTTTACGTTCAACCCAGCCCTGCGCAGCACATCTACTACGGCAAGAGCCTCTACTTCTTCAAACCCTGTGGTCAGGAATACATACGTTGTTTTCATATTTTTATAATGCTACAAATTACGATTTTTAAGGCGCTGTCCATTGAGGTATTGCACGCAAGCCGACGCTCAATTAAGCTAAGCGCGCGCAAGGCTAACCGAGCAGCAAACATACGCGAAATTTTTTGGATTTACAAGCGGCGCAAGAGAATCTATCGCCCCCTGCGCTTGTAAATTTCGCAATTTTCATATAAGTTTGTCCCGTAAAACAAAAAGCGCAAACCTCAAAAAAAAACGGGCAACACTTGCATGAAAATACTGCTCATCCAGACCGCCTTCATTGGCGATGTAATCCTTGCTACGCCGCTGGTGGAGAAGCTGCACCGCTTCTACCCCAGCGCACGGGTTGATGTTATGCTACGCAAAGGCAACGAAGGGCTGCTTGCGGGCAACCCACACGTGGACAAGGTGTGGGTCTGGGACAAAAAGCGGCGAAAATACCGCCACCTCCTTGCGCTGCTACGCAAGGTGCGCCGCGAAAGCTACGACTTGGTTGTCAACCTGCAACGGTTTGCCGGGACAGGCCTGTTTAGCGTGCTGGCAGGGGCAAAAAGCGTTGTGGGCTTCAACAAAAATCCGCTGTCATTTCTGTACGACCTGCGAGTAGAGCACCAGATAGGCGGCGGGCTGCATGAGGTGCAGCGCAACCTTCGCCTCATTGCCCACCTCACCGACGACTCCCTTGAAATGCCCAAGCTATACCCACAGCCAAATGACTTTGAAAGCGTTGAAAAGTTTAAGGCAAGGCCTTACGTCACCATTTCTCCTGCCTCGGTGTGGTTTACCAAGCAGCTTCCCACCGAAAAGTGGGCGGAGGTTATCGCGCTCATTAGTCCGGATAAAGCCATCTACCTGCTCGGCGCAAGGGGAGATGCTGCTACCTGTGAACGGCTCGTGCAGCAAAGCGCAGGCCGCGCTGTGAGCCTCGCCGGGCAACTCAGCTTTTTGCAGTCGGCAGCGCTCATGCGCAACGCCGCCATGAACTACGTAAACGATTCTGCTCCCATGCACATTGCATCGGCCATGAATGCGCCTACCACAGCCGTTTTTTGCAGCACAATACCGAGCTTTGGCTTTGGCCCGCTTGCGCAGGATTCTCGCGTGGTGGAGGCTACGCCGTCCCCCGCCTGCCGCCCGTGCGGACTGCATGGCTACAAGGCTTGCCCAATGAAGCATTTTCGCTGCGCACATGGTATTAAGCCGGAGCAGCTAAGGACAAAATTTTGAATTTTGAATTTTAAATTGGCTTACGCAAAAAACCTCACTTTGTACCCGCTGATGTGGTCTTGTAGCCTGCACCGTTCTACCGTATTGCATGGCATGAGTAAGCCCGCGCCAAGCGGGAGTTGGGGGGTTAATCGTCAAAATTCTTCATCAAAAACGATAATTACATCGTTGCTGCTATCGCTGCTGCTGCTTTTGCTTTTTGCTTTTGTATTTTCCTTTGGAGGGTTGGGCTGTACAGCTTCGGCAGCGGCGCTTTTTTTCTTTCCGGTAGCTGCTGCCGGTGGCTGCTTGGCCTGCGCTCGCGCTCCGGTAGCTGGCGTGTGCACGCGCCCTGCACCCGAAAAATACTTGCTCCAGTACTTATCGCTCAGGTCGGCAACGCTTACCCCTTTTGAGGTAGAAGCGTGCAAAAATTTGTTGTTGGCCAAGTACATTCCCATGTGCGATACTTTTTTTTCCTTTATGGTAAAAAAAAGCAAATCGCCACAGGCAAGGTTGCGCTTCTTGACGTGCTTTGCCTGCTTCGCAATCATGCTCGACGAGCGCGGCAGGGTAATGCCGTAGGCCTCCTTGTAAAGGTTCCTTACCAGCGCCGAGCAATCTACGCCGCTGCGATTTTGTCCGCCGTAGCGGTAGGGAACGCCCAGCCATCCGGCAGAGGCGCGGATGAGGCTTTTCTCCTCCGTTCCGCTAAAGCTTACGCCCATTTTTTTCGAGTAGCTCCGGTAAAAATCGCTGTCGGACTCGCGCTCAGCGCGGCGTAGCGAGGAGCACCCTGCTTCGTTAAGCAGCAGCGCTGCCGAAAGCAAAATCAACATTCCCCCAAAATATGTGCCTTTAATTTTTGTCATGCGCTAAAACTGAAAGTAAATAAACGGTTGCAGGTCGGCCGACGAAGCCTGATAAATACAAAATACCACCACCAGCGCCACCAAAATTTTCACCGCATCCGGTAGCCTGATGAACATTTCGCGGTACCAAACCTTGGCTTTTTGCGGCAAAAAGTGGACGGTGTACGCCACCAGCATTAGCCCAAATATGAGGCTGTAGCCCGACACAATATCCGGAATTGCGGACAGGTAGAACTCTGCGCCAATGCGGTAAATAATCTCCAGCGCCATCGACATGTTGGCAGCCCTGAAAAATATCCAAGTGAGGCATACAAAGTGAAAGGTGAGCAGAATTAGCACAACGCTTGGCAGCTTGAAAGTTCGTCGGCGCATCTTTGCGCGGCGTTCCTCCACAAACTTGCCCGAGGCAAGCGCAAGCCCGTGCAGGCCGCCCCACACAATAAACTTGTAGCTTGCGCCGTGCCACAGGCCTCCCAGCAGCATGGTCAGCATCAGGTTGATGTACGTTCTCACCCGCCCTTTTCGGTTTCCTCCAAGCATGATGTAAAGGTAGTCGCGAAGCCACGACGAAAGCGAGATGTGCCATCGCCGCCAAAATTCGCGCAGGCTTGTAGAGCGGTATGGAGAGTTGAAGTTTGGCGGCAGGCGAAATCCCAGCAGCAGCGCCAGCCCGATGGCGATGTCGGTGTAGCCCGAAAAGTCGCAGTAGATTTGAATTGCGTAGCCGTACACCCCCATGAGCAGCTCGAATCCGGAGTAGAGCGACGGGGTGTCAAACACGCGGTCTACAAAGTTGAGCGAGATGTAATCCGAGATGGCTATCTTTTTCACCAACCCGTTCAGAATCAGGAATACGGCCTGCCACGCTTCGCGCCGCGTAACGCTGTACTCCTTGTATATTTGCGGTATAAAGTCCGCCGCGCGCACAATAGGGCCAGCCACCAACGAAGGGAAAAAGGACACGTAAAACCCAAAATCAATGATGCTACTGACGGGCGCTACTTTTCGCCGGTAAACGTCTATTGTGTAGCTGAGTATCTGAAAGGTGTAGAACGAAATGCCGATGGGCAGAATGAGGTTGTCCACGTCGAACTTTTCGGCGCCGGTGAGCATGTTCATGGTCTCCGAAAAAATGTTGACAACGCGGTAAGCTTCTACCCCCAAAAAATCGTTGATTATGGAGGTGAGAAAGTAGGCGTACTTGAAGTAGGCAAGCAGCCCAAGGTTTACGCAAATGCTAAGCGTCACCAGCAGCCTGCGGAGCGCGACGCGGTGGCTGCGGTATATGGCTTTGGCAAGGTGAAAATCGAGGACGGTCGAAAAAAGCAGCAGCACAAAGTAGATACCGCTCGATTTGTAGTAGAAAAAAAGGCTGAATAGCAGCAGGTAAAGGCTCTTGGCGAGGTGCGTTTTTTTGTATACAAACGAGTAGCCAAGCAGCAGCAGAGCAAAAAAAATCCAAAAAGATAGCCGCGTAAAGATAAGGGCAGAGCCTTCGTTGTAGGTAAAAATTTCCTCAAAAATGCTGTAAATATCCATCGGCTTATCCTCAAGGTGTTATTGTGAGGTCGAATTTTCTGCCAGCGACGTAGCGCTTTTTATCGTCTTTTCGTCGTCCATGTAGCGCTTGAGGTCGCGCGAAAAGGCGCGGTACAGCAGCTCGGTCACCAGCGTTGCACCGACATTGCTGAAGTGGCAAAAATCTTTGGTGGCCAGCATGGGGCTTGCGTACGCCCACGAGATGATGGAGTTCTTTCCCCCCATAGCCTCGTAGGTGTCCCAGAACGCGCAATCAGCCCTGAAAGCCGCCTGCCGCTGAGCGTTGCGTATTCTCGCGATGTTGGGGTACGAAGCCAGCACGCCGTTGCTCCGCCGCGCCATGTCCGAAACTCCCACCACCAATATGCTTACGTTGGGCGCCAGCTGCTTTATCAGCGTTAGCTGCTTGTAGAGCTGCTCCTCGTAGTAGCTGTAGCTCTTCATTGGCTGCGGCACAACGTTAGCGCCAAACTGCATAATGATAAGCTTGGCGTCGATGAGCTTGTAGCTCTTTTCGAGCAGCTGCACGTCGGCCTTGACAAAGTCCACCCCTGAGCTGCTGCGCAGGGGGATATTGTCTACCGCCACGCCGATGTTGTTGTCCAGCGCAAGCCCGTATATTTCGGGGGAGCCGCTTCCGCTAAAGTACAGCGTAACGCTCTCTTGGCTGTTCTGCATGCTCAGGTTAAGCTCCTGCAAGCCCATGTTGGGTGGGATTACCTTTTCAAAAATTGTTCTGGTGGGGGTTTTTGCCTCAAGGCGCACCGGCGCGTGGGCGCTTGCCAGCAGCAGCTTTATCCGCGAAAAGCGAAGCGAGGGGTACGACTTAATCGGGCGACGCTCTACCTTAATCCACGATTCCTTTTGTCGCTTCGGCGACAGGCTAACGCTCGATAGCATATGCCCCACGCGCAGCGGCGCCTGCTGCTTGTACTTCACCGCCGGCACAGAGTAGCTCCAGTCGTCGGACATGGAAATTTTTACGGTAGGGTTAATCGGTATCTGCGGGTTGAGCGTTACGTATCCCACCCCGCCGCCGCCAAACTCTTTTTGCAGCTGACCTCGCAGGTACATGGTCATCCTGTCGGCCTCCAGCTGCGAGTCACCGTAGTGGAGTATGCGCACCAGCTCTCGGTTGCCGGAGCGCAGGGCTGCCAGCTCCGACATGATGCTGCCCAGCGCCTCTCTGTTACCCTGCGGATATTCGATTGGCTGTAGCGGCAGCGCGCGTATCTGGTCGGGCGTGCACTTCAGCGGCAGGGCCGATTTCTCGAACTTGTCCGGATCGCCGGCAAAGTTGGAGAATCCTTCCTCGCTGCAATCAATGGAAAATGAGGTTTCGACGCTACGCTCCGATATGCCCAAAACTTCCTGAATGGTGGGAAAAGTGAGCGTAAAGCGCGATGACAAGCGTATGCCCTCCGCCGGAAAAGCAAGGCAGATAACAAAGAGCAGGGCAAGTACTAACATCAGACCTGCCATAACCTCGGAAAGACGTACCGTTTTTCCGGTTTCAGTAAAAAGCTGCCGCAATAGCACAGCTATCGCCGGATGGCGTTGAGAGCGTATCATGTTTTACAAATGCTACATCATAAAAGAAGCTTTTACCCAATTTTTTTAATCTTGATGGTTTGCCCCGGCATAATCTTGGTCGTGTTGCTCATGTTGTTTAACGACATCAAGTCCGAAGGTGTAATTCCAAGATATTTATACTGCTGCGATATACTCCAAAGCGTGTCGCCCTGTTTTACCTGATAGTAAAGAAATTCTTTCTGCTGCCCCGACACAGCAGCCTGTCCATTTTGCTGCGGGCTTGTTTTTTGCGCGGCGTAGAGCGCAGCCTTGGCCGGGCTTACGTATACGTTCAGCCGCTGCCCTACCCTAATGTAGTTTGAGCGCAGGGCGTTCCACTGCTTCAAATCTTGCACGCGCACGCCGTACCGCGCAGCAATAGCGCCAAGCACGTCTCCCTTCTGAACTTTGTACACAACTTTAGTTTTTCCCTGCGGAACGTATGCCGTAAACTGTGCAGGCGCAAGCATTGTTTTGGGGTTGTACTTGTCGGCGAGGTGCAGGGCTATTTTCTCGTCGTTGTCAATGTAGGTATTTATGTACTCCACCGGCAGCTTGAGGGTGCAGGTGCGCTCGTTGCCGGGCACAATGTCTCGCCGGTACTGAGGGTTGAGGTCGCGCAGCGTTGCCAGCGGAATGTTGAGCGCCGCTGCAATCTGGTCAAAGTGCATCCAGCGCTGCACGTGCACCGTATCGTAGCTGTAGTACTTTTTAAAATCGTACTTTGGCGTCATGAGTCCGTGCTCCTTGCTGTAGCTCATCATGTAGGCAGCCCCAATGAAGGCGGGTACGTATCCCCTTGTTTCGCGCGGCAGGTAGTGGTAAATGCCCCAAAAATCGTTCCGCCCCGACCGCCGAATGGCCTTGCGCACGGAGCCCGCGCCGCAGTTGTAGGCGGCAATGGCAAGCGTCCAATCGTCGAACATGTTGTACAGGTCTCTCAGGTGTCGCGCGGCGGCGTGCGTGGCCTTAATCGGGTCACAGCGATCATCTACCGTAGAGGTAACGGTAAGGCCATACATCCGGCCTGTGCCGTACATAAACTGCCACAAGCCCGTAGCCCCCGCCCGTGAAACAATTCGCGGGTTGAGCGCCGATTCTATCACGGCAAGGTAGCGCAACTCCAGCGGCATGCCGTACTGGTCTAATATCTGCTCAAAAATGGGGAAGTAGTACTCCGATAGCCCGAGTATAGCCTCGGCCTTGTCGCGCTTGTCCTCGGTGTAGAGCTGAATGTACCTGCGGACAATGCTGTTGAATGGTAAGTCGATAACCGAATGCAGCCGCCTGAGGCGGGCAATGTATATCGAATCCGACACCACCGCGGGCATCACCGGCTCTTCGGCGAGCAGCTCGGTAGCTTCTGCCAGCTCGTCCGTCTGCACGGCACTGGCATCCTCGCCGATGCTATCTTCGCCAATGCTATCTACTACAGCACTGCCAAATACGCCGTCGGCGGCCGACAAAGCGTGAGGTGCGCGGCCAGCTGCTTCGGGAGTAGCCTGCAGGTGGGGTAAGAACAAAAACGTCAAGAAAAAAGACAAGACAACCAAAAAACGCATCATACTCAAAATTTATTTTGTTTACTTTTCTAAAAGGTTATGCTAAGATTCAGCCCTACGTGTGGGTTGGAGTTCATTGAGAAAGCATGGCAACCTTCTGCGTAGGGTTGCAGCTTAAACGATAAGTTGTCGCTCACATCGTAGGTAAAAAGGTGCGCATCTACCGTAGCGTCAATAATATTTATCCCGTAAAAGAGGATTGTCATGATAATAAAAAAATCACGGTCACGACGGTAGGCGTTTTTATAGTACTGCAACCTGTCCACCGGTACGTTAAGAAACATGCTGTACAGGTTTTGCTCCAGCGCGGCTTTTTTTTCTTCATACTCCGGGTCGTCCGTTTTGAGCTGCGCAACGGAGTACTTAACGTTATAAGCGTCAAGGTACAGGTGGTAGCGAAAGTTGTTGCTTTGAATGAAGTATCCAAAAGCAGCAAAGCCTCCGTACACCAGCGGGAGCTTCCAGTAGCTCCGGTTGTACGCCTGCCCCAATCCGGGTAGCAGCGTAGAGTAGAGCGCCGCGCGCGCCGGCGAGTGCACCACGCTATCGCTTGCCCGCGCTGTTTGCCCACAGGCCACCTGCGACAAAAGCATTACCGGCGCAAGCAACGCCGCGGCAACACAGGTTTTCACCTTACATAAACACTTTATCTGCTTCAAAACTTTCAGGGCGAACGTTGGCCGTTAAGCCGTAAAATCGTTTAAAAGTTGGCTCATCCTGTCGATGGCGCTCTGAATATCATCGTCCGTCTTCAGGTCAATGGTAAGCTTTGCGCCGCCGTTTAGCCCGCGCTTAATGTTTACCTTGCCGTTGAAGTACTTTTCCATGCCTTCGACCAGCTTGAAGAGCGATTCCGAGACTTTCTCTCCGTCTTCGTCGCTGGGGGGCGTCGTTTTTTCTGCCTTCGGCTTGTCCAGCAGCTTCACCATCTCCTCTACCTGCCGCACCGACAGGCCTTGCTCTACAATTTTTTTTGCAATGCTCACCTGCTGCATCACGCTGCCCACGTTTACCAGCGCGCGCGCGTGCCCCATTGAGATGAGCTGGTCGCGAATAGCCCGCTGTATTTCGTCCGGCAGCTTTAGCAGCCTCAGGTAGTTTGCAACGGTAGAGCGCTTTTTGCCTACCTTCTCGCTAATTTCTTCCTGCGTGAAGTTCAACTCGTCTATCAGCCGCTGGAAGCTCAGCGCCACCTCCATAGCGTCGAGGTCGGTACGCTGAACGTTTTCAATCAGCGCCATGAGCAGGCTATCGCTGTCGTTGGCCTCGCGCACGTAGGCGGGGATGGTTTCGTAGCCGAGCATTTTTGAGGCCCTATAGCGCCGCTCTCCGCTAATAATTTGGTACTTTCCGGTATCTACGGCGCGCACCGTGATGGGCTGTATGATTCCCAGCTGCTTGATTGAGTTTGAGAGCTCCTCCAGCGCCTCTTCGTCGAACTTGAAGCGCGGCTGCTGTGGGTTAGGCTCTATTTCCAACAGGGGGATTTCCCGCACCAGCTCCGATTTTATAGCGGCTACCTGCAGGTCTGCGCCGCCTCCGTCGCTGCTGCCGGTAGCAGGCGCCGCCAAAGGGCCGGATGGTACTACCTGTGCTGCAAGTAGCGCGTCTATTCCGCGCCCCAGCCCTCTTTTTACATCTTTTTTTGCCATGAATGATTTATATCTGTTTGTCTTCGTTGTTAATGGCAGTAGCGTTGTTGCGCTGCAAAAACTCACGGGCAAGGTTTAAGTATCCTACGCTTCCGCTTGACTGCGCATCGTATAGGATGACAGGTTTTCCAAACGAGGGGGCTTCGCTCAGCCTCACGTTGCGCGCTATGACGGTTTCAAAGGCCATGCTCTCAAAGTGAGAGCGCACGTCGTCTACTACCAGATTGGCAAGCTTCATGCGGGCGTCGTACATGGTGAGCAAAAATCCCTCGATGCCAAGCCCCGGGTTTAGCCGTCCCTGCACCATACGAATAGTGTTGAGGAGCTTGCTCAGGCCTTCGAGCGCAAAAAACTCGCACTGTATGGGGATGATTACCGAGTTGGCCGTGGTAAGGGCGTTGAGCGCAATAAGCCCCAGCGACGGCAGGCAGTCGATAATAATGTAATCGTACTCGGACTGTAGCGGCGCCACCACGCTTTTCAGCACCATTTCGCGGTTAGGTCTGTCCACCAGCTCCAGCTCCGCCCCCACAAGGTCTACGCGCGATGGCAGCAGGTGCAGGCATTTGAGCTCTGTTTGCAGGATGGCGTCGCTTGGGTTGGCGTCGTCAACCATGCACTCATAGATGGTTGTTTTTACGTTTTTTTCTTCAAATCCCAGCCCGCTTGTGGCGTTTGCCTGAGGGTCGGCGTCTATGAGCAGTACGCGCTTCTCGAGCACAGCAAGACTTGCCGACAAGTTAATAGCGGTGGTGGTCTTGCCTACACCGCCCTTCTGGTTTGCAATTGCAACTACTTTTGCCATTTATGTTTCCTATTTTCTGTTAACCCAATAGCGTAACTCTTCCGAGTTCAAAATATCCTGCAAGTATAGCAATAAAACTTCAATTATGCCTCATAATGCGCCCTATAATTTTATTAACAAATGTAAAACGCCGGATGTTTGCAAAAAATCCTACCTTTGTAGCAGAAAAAAAAATCAAAGATTCAAGGATTAAAAAGGATTAGGAAAGGTGGAGGAATTGGGCAGAGCCTGCTGCTTGCAGCTTCGTGGCTTCCGGTCTTTTTTGTATAACTCAAAATCTAAACATTTATGCTTGCTACCGAACAACTATCTCGCTGGATGGTTATCGTCAACCCCAAAGCGGGTCGCGGCCACGGGCTGCGCGACTGGCCGGCCATTTCAAACCGCCTCAACTTTAGCGGCGTGGATTTTACTTGCGTGTTTACCGAGAAAAAATTCCACGCAGTGGAGCTAACCGTCAAGGCCGTAAACGACGGGTTTCGCAAAATTGTGGTGGTGGGAGGCGACGGAACGGTGAACGAGGTGGTGAACGGGCTTTTTATCCAAAAGCAGGCGCCGCCGCACGAGATAACGCTTTCCGTAATCCCCGTGGGAACGGGCAACGACTGGGTGCGCATGTTGGGTATCCCCCGCACCTACGTTGACGCCGTGCACAGCATTTGCCGCGAGCAAACAATCCTACAGGATGTGGGCAAAATCACCTTCGAGGAGGCGCGCGTAAAGCAAACGCGCTACATGGCCAACGTCTCGGGCATTGGCTTTGACGCTATGGTCAACCGCCGCTTCAACCGCCTCAAGGAGGCGGGGCGGACGGGAACGTGGCTGTACCTCTCCAGCACGCTGGTTACGCTGTTCAGGTATCGCGCCAAGCGGTTTGTTGTGAAGGTCGACGGCGAAGATTTTTTCGACGGACGGCTGTTCAGCGGCGCTGTGGGCGTGGGAAAGTACAACGGCGGCGGCATGCTGCAAATGCCCGCGGCCGTGGTCGACGACGGCCTGATGGACATCACGCTGATACGCAAGATGAGCTTCTACCGCTTTTTTACCAACTTCCAGCGGCTCTACAACGGCAGCATCTACAACTTCTCCAAGGTAAAAGCCATGCAAGGCAAAAATATCACCATCGCCTCGTACCCGCCAAGCCCCATCGAAATCGACGGCGAGGCCTGCGGGTATTCTCCCTTCGCCGTTGAGCTTGTTCCCAAGAAAATCAAGGTGGTGGTAGGCGAAAAATTTCATTTAGTATAAGCCATGATTACAAGCGACAACAACACTATTCTGCAAGAAACCATCGTGCACCACGTGGGCAACAAGGCCAGCAGCGAAGGCATGCTCCTCTCGGCAGCGCCGCTCGACGTGAGCAGCGAGGTAAACGAGCTGCTTTTGCGCTACTTTCTATCGCCGTTCAAGGGGCAGGAATACTACAACCTTCAGCGCGAAAGCGATGCCGCCACGCCAAGCGTAGTGTACGGCTGCATGTGCGCCATTTTTGACAACCCCGATGCGCTGACGGAGCAGTCGGCGGTATTGGCCAAGTACCTGTACGAGCAGGCCACCGGCGCAAAGGTAAAAGGCGGCGACTTCTTTGTTGCGTACCTCAAAAATTGCTTGATAGACGGCGAAACGCTGGACGCTGTTGGGCTGTTTAAATCTGAAAATCAGGAAGCCTTTTTGAAAATATTCCCGCGCGGCGAACGCTTCGACGTGAGCGCAGACAACGGCATTAACATCAACAAGCTGGACAGAGGCTGCCTCGTCTTCAACACCGAGCGCGAAAACGGATTTCTGACCGCCATCGCCGGTTGTAGCCGAAGCATCAGCGAGGAGCAGTACTGGACGGACAGCTTCCTGAACGCCATCCAGCGCAAGGACGATTTTTTCAGAACGCAGCAGGCAATCTCGCTCTGCAAAAATTTTGTCACGCAGCGCCTCCCCGAAACGTTTGAGGTCACCAAGGCCGATCAAGCCGATATGCTCAACAAATCGGTAACTTTTTTTAAGGAAAACGACAGCTTTGACGTTGATGAGTTTGCCCAAGAGGTGATTACCGACCCGGAGGCCATCAAAAGCTTCAAAAGCTACAAGCATGAATTTGACCGCGACAGCGATGATAAGCTGCCGGAGCGGTTTGACATTTCGGAAGCCGCCGTGAAAAGGCAGGCGCGGGCGCTGAAAAGCGTGATAAAGCTCGACAAGAATTTCCACATTTACGTGCACGGCCAGCGGGAGTACATCGTCCGCGGATATGACGACAAAACGGGGATGCACTTTTACCAGCTGTTTTTTAAGGAGGAAGAATAGCGGCGCCCTGCGTTAGCGCGCTTTCACCTCCTTGTAGGTGGCCTGCGTCACGACCGGAGACGCTAACCTCTGGCTTCCGAGCGAAGAGCACAAGGCAAAAGCCGAAAATAGCATGAGCAAATATTTACCTGTAAACCAAGAACGCATAGTCAATAACGCACAGGTGCCTGTAGCGGGGGTGCGTGTCAATGGCTACCCCGGCGGTGTTAAAGTCCGGCCTCATGATGTTAACCCTGTGCCCCCTTGACGGTACGCCGTCGTCAATGAGCAGCTGTATGACAATATCCTGCGATTTGCTGCTGCCATAGCTGATGTTTTCTCCAAAGGCAACGCCGTAGCCATAATCAAAGTTATCATTCATCTCCGTACAGTAATGCCTTATGCGGTCGCTTATGGTGCTGCCGTTGTTGCCGGTATGCCCTGTCTTTCCGGTTTTTGACTGATACTTTGCCAGCAGCTGAGCCGCCTTGCCGAGATTCCTGTTAGGTCTTATTATGCCCGTCGGCTGAGCCTTTTGCAATGCCGCAATACACTCATCAACCGCCGCAACGCCCTCTTGCGTGAGGATCGGTATTTCCCCCGACCTTTCGATGCGGTTGCCGTTGTAAAAAGTCTTTTCGCGCTTTATGTACTCGGCGTAGAGCTTGGGGTTGGTGCGAACTTTATTCATTTCATAAATCACTCCCTTTTCGTCGTCCGTCAGGTAGGCGACATCTTTGGTGGTGTTGAGAGAATCAGGCCAAGCAATATCGTCATTTGGCTGCGCGTTGCAGCTAACCCTTGCTGCAAGCAGCAGGAACGGCAACGCTACCGCTGCAAAAATAAGCTGTTTCATATGGACTTTCAATTTTTCAGATTTTCAATAGTTCATTATAAAATTCGGAACGTGTTCTCCAAAGTATACCTAAACGCTGGCGCTGTTCAAGCGAAGAATTTCCTCTATCTTTTCCTTGCTAAAACCGGTTGCTATCTGTATTTGCTCCAGCGATAGCCCGCCGGCTTTACCGGCAATGACCACTTCTGCCTTACCATCGGCTTTGCCTTTTGCTATACCCTCAGTAATGCCCTCGGTTTTGCCTTTTGCCATACCCTCGATTAGACCTTTCTCCAAAGCGTCATCATAGAAAGTGCGCTCGGTGCGGACAACATCCCAGTACTTGTCATACGCTTCAAGCTGCGCGCTGGTGTAGGAGTTGCGCTCCAGATACTGCACCGCGTCGCGGGTTACTTCCTCCTCCAGCAGCGCGGAGGGTACCTGCGCCGAGGCGTTTTG
>JAIRXY010000081.1 GCA_031268055.1 Prevotellaceae bacterium
TTCTCACAGCTTTATCCCCATAAAGCACATGAAGGCTATTCCCATCAGCCCTGTAATGATAAAGGTAATGCCCAATCCTTGCAGGGGCGCCGGAACGTTTGAGTAGGCTAACTTTTCGCGGATGGCGGCTATGCCCACAATGGCCATCAGCCACCCTACTCCCGACCCTAAGCCAAATGCGGCGGCTTCGCCCAGCGTTTGATACTCGCGCTCCTGCATGAACAGCGACCCGCCAAGTATGGCGCAGTTCACCGCAATGAGCGGCAGGAATATTCCCAGCGACGAGTACAGCGCCGGAGCAAATCGCTCTACGGCCATCTCCACAATCTGCACTATGGAGGCAATGACGGCGATAAAAACGATAAAGGCAAGAAAGCTTAAGTCAACATCCTTCAAGTCTTCGCTTATCCACGCCAGCGCGCCGCTGCTCAGCACGTACTTGTTGAGCAGGTAGTTCGCCGGAACGGTGATGGCCAGCATGAAGACTACCGCCACCCCCAAGCCTGCCGAAATCTTTACGTTCTTGGAGACGGCCAAGTAGGAGCACATCCCCAGGAAGTACGCAAAAATCATGTTGTCAATAAAAATCGACCTTACAAATATGCTGACAACGTCTCCCATTTTTTTACTGCCTAAAAAGTTTTTTTACGTTTAACTCTTAACCGTATTTTTGCTACGGCTACGCTGTATCCAGATAATAATGCCCAGCAAAATGAGCGCCATAGGGGGCAAAATTATCAGCCCGTTGTTTTCGTACACGCCGCCATTGGCGATGTAAAAGCTGCTCGGAATAACGCGGTAGCCCCACAGCGTTCCCGAACCCAGCAGCTCGCGGACAAAGGCTACGGCTACGAGTACAAGGCCGTAGCCTAACCCGTTGCCAATGCCGTCGATGAACGACGGCCACGGCTTGTTGCCCAGCGCAAACGCCTCTATGCGCCCCATGACAATGCAGTTGGTGATAATTAGCCCAACAAATACCGAGAGCTGCTTGCTCACGTCGTAGGCAAATGCGCGCAACACTTGGTCTACAAGGATAACCAGCAGCGACACCACCACCAGCTGCACAATGATGCGAATACGGTTGGGGATGGTGCTTCGCAGCGCCGACATGATGGCGTTGGAAACGGCCACCACCACCGTTACCGAAATCGCCATGACCACCGCCGGCTCCAACTTTACCGTTACCGCCAGCGCAGAGCATACGCCCAGCACCAGCACCGTAACAGGGTTGCTCCGCCCCAGCGGGTCGGTGAGCAGCTTCAGGTTTTTTGCCGAAAACAATGATTCCTTTTCCATTTACAAATTTTCTGTTTGTTGTACGGGTGTATTTTCACTTTCTTCTGCCGGAGCAACGTCGGCGGCATCCTTTTGCAGAGCGGCGTTGGCGGCCTCCTCCTCCTCCTTTGGCGCGGCGGCGCTATCGGTTGCCGGACTCGCTACCAGCTGGCTGTGGCCGTCCGACGGCTCGGGCGCGGCTTCGCCTTCGTCGACAGGAGGAGGGACAGCCGCCACAGGAGCAGGCCTGCGCTCTCTTTTGGCAGCCTCTGCCTGCTGCTCCCTCAGCGCTCTTTCATCCTCCTCTTTCTCTTTTAGCCGCTGCTGTGCGCTCTGGATTCGCTGCTGTTCCTTGAAAAAAAGCAGGTAGGCGTTGAGGTTGTCCAGCAGCATTTTTTCTACCCCCTGGCTTGTAATGGTACCTCCGGAGATAGCGTCTACCTCGTGCTGGCGACCCTTCGTGTTGCCGCCTTTCACCACCTTTACGGAGGTGAACATCGAGGCGGCGTCAAAGATTTGCTTTCCTGCAAACTGCTGCTGAAACTCCGGCGTAGAGAGCTCTGCGCCCAGCCCGGGCGTTTCGCCCTGATGGTCGAACACCACACCGTAGATGGTAGAAAAATCGTCGTGCAGCGCTACGTATCCCCAGATAGGCCCCCACAGCCCGGCGCCGCGCACCGGAATTACGTACTTGGGCTTGCCGTCGTCGTCGGAGCAGATGAATACGGGCAGCTTGCGGTTGGCAGCGGGCTTGGACGCTTCTTCCTCGAGGCTCACCTCAAAGGCATCGCCCTCCTGCTTTGCTCCGAGCGAGCTCACCACGTAGCTGTCGGTAATATACTTTGCGTATTCGTTTTCGATGTACTGCTTCTTGTTTTTCGCTTTTTTCACGTCCGCGGCCTTGTGCACGGAGAGCAGGATGCTTTGCTTTTTCTCCACCTCAACATTTTTTTGCTGAAATGGCTTGAGCAGCGTTGCCGCCACCGATAGCGCCGCCGCTACTATCACCACCAGCGCAATGGAGTAGATGTATATGTACTTGTTGCTGTCTTTGTTCATGGTTTCACCGTTTTTTATACTTTTTGCACAGCTTGCTTTGCTCGCTTGAGCCTTCTGCCTATGTTGACCTGCACCACGCAGTGGTCAATCAGCGGGGCAAAGGCGTTCATGAACAGGATAGCCAGCATCATTCCCTCGGGATAGGCCGGATTCAGCACGCGTATCACAACTGCCATTGCCCCAATGAGAAATCCGTAAATCCATTTTCCGCTCTTGGTTTGCGAAGCCGTAACGGGGTCGGTGGCCATGAACACCGCGCCAAAGGCAAATCCGCCCATGATAAGGTGCTGATAGGCGGGGATGCTCATGTAGGCGCTACCGCCAATCAGGTTAAACAGCAGGCCGGTGAGGTAGCCGCCTGCCGCCACCGACAGCATAATGCGCGCGCTGCCCACGCCTGTGAGGATAAGCAGCGCCGCCCCCAGCAGGATGGCCGCCGTGGAGGTTTCGCCCACGGAGCCGGGGATAAATCCCCAAAACATTTTTTCTACCTCCATCGCCGAGAACGGCAGGTGGCCGGCAAGCGCTCTGGCCAGCGGGGTGGCGCCCGAAAATCCGTCGACGACCCCTACTCCCTTGGACAACCCGCCAATCCAAATGGCATCGCCGGAGATGTGCGAGGGGTAGGAGAAAAATACAAAGGCGCGCGCCAAGAGCGCAGGGTTGAATATGTTCATCCCCGTGCCCCCAAACACCTCCTTGCCGATGATGACGGCAAAGGCGGTGGCCAGCGCCAGCATCCACAGCGGAACGTCGGGGGGCATGACCATAGGAATGAGGATGCCCGACACCAGAAAGCCCTCGTTGACCTCGTGCCCCCGAATTTGCGCCGACGCAAACTCAATGCCCAAGCCAACAATGTAGGATACGGCCAGCATTGGGAGGACTTTTTCGAGGCCGTACAGGAAAATGCTCCAAAAGCCCACCTCCTGATTGATGGAGAGGTAGCGCTGAAACCCTACATTCCAAATACCAAACAGCAGCGCAGGCGCAAGCGCCATAATCACCACGGTCATCGTCCGCTTGAGGTCGATAGCGTCGCGCACGTGGCAGCCTCCGCTTGTTACCGTTTTGGGCACAAAAAGCAGCGATTCAAACGCCTCGAACGTTGAATGCAGGAAGTGCAGGCGGCCTCCTTTTTCGAAGCCCGGCCTGATGTTGTCAAAAAAATTTCGTATAGCTTTCATGTAAGCTCCTAAGCCTAAATTTATGGAAGTTCTCCACCGTGTTATATGTTTAACCCACCTCTGCCCTCATCAGGTCAATGCCCTTGCGCAGCAGCCGCTGCACCTCTACTTTTGAGGAGCACACAAACTCGCACAGCGCAAGGTCTTCTTCTATCACCTCGTAAATCCCCAGCTTTTCCATGCGCTCCACGTCGCCCGCCATGATTGCCTTAATCAGGTACACCGGCAGGATGTCCATCGGCAGCACCCGCTCGTACTGTCCGGTTACGACAAAAGCGCGCTGTCCGCCGTTGAGGTTTGTGTTCAGCGCGTACTGCTTGCCGGGCATGAGCCACGAGAAGTAGCTGCGCGACATGCTCAGCTTTTTGAAGCGGGGCATGAGCCAGCCTAAGGCTTCGTAGCAGTCACCCTCGCTGATAGCTGTTACCTCGTTGCTGTAAAAGCCCAAGTATCCGTCAATGCCTACCTTAGCGCCGGTGAGCACGTTTCCACTAATCACGCGCTTGTGCTCGCCTCCGTCGTTGATAAGCTCTGCCAGCCCGCTCAGGGAGGCTCCGGCGGCCATGCGGTAGTAGCGCGGCTTCTTGACCTCGGGGCCTACCAGCGCAACCACCTTCGACACGTCGTACACGCCACCGGCAAAGAGCTTTCCCAGCGCAACCACGTGCTGGGGCGCAATTGTCCACACCACGTCGCCTTTGTTGATGGGGTCGATGTGGTGTATCTGCACGCCAACGTTGCCCGCAGGGTGCGGCCCCTCGAAGCGGTGCACCGCTACGCCCTTGGCGCGCTCAAACGTATTGTTGGCGGGGTAGCTGGCGCATAGCGAAAGGTGCACTTTGCCTGCCGTCAGCATTTTCAGCACGTCAACGCCTTTTTGAAACGGCGCGCCTTCGCCGTTCACGAGGTAGTCGGCGTCGGCGGCTAAGGGCGCGGTGTCGAAGCCGGAGATAAAAATGGCCTTAGGGGTTGCCTGCGGGTCGGCAAGCACGCCGTAGGGACGCTGCACCAAGAAAGGCCACGCGCCCGACTTCAGCATAAACCCTACTACCTCGCTGCGCGACGCTGCCGCCAAGCTGGGCGGCGTGAGCGGCTCGCTCTCGTTCTTCCCGTCGGGGGTGATGGTAACCTCCAAAATTGCCCGCCGCTCGCCGCGGTTTACCGCCTGTAGCGTGCCGCTCACGGGAGAGGCAAAAAGGATTTCAGGCCTGTACTTATCACAAAAAACCGGCGTTCCCGCTTTCACGGCGCTGCCCACCTCAAGAAGCATCTTGGGCGTTAACCCTTGAAAATCGGTAGGCTTAATGGCGTAAGAAAGCGGGGATGGACATTTAGGAAGTACCCTTTCGGGCAAGCCTTGCAGCTTTATATCCAGCCCTCTTTTTAACTTAATGGTCTGCTGCATAAGTGCATAAAGTTATTCTTAGTTGAAAGATGGCAGCAAAGGTAGTGAAAATAATTGAGAATGGAGAACGAAAATTGGAGATTTAACCTATAACATCGTAGCCCTCAGCCCTGCTGACCCATCGCTGGCGCGGACTTGACTTGCGCTTTCATTTGTCTGCGCTGTGATTTTTTGATTTGAATGATTTCAATCATATCTGCAGCCCAAAACAGATTGGTAATATTGACGTTCTAAAAATGAACTTTTTACGCAAGTTAATGATTCACTTTGTATTTATTTTTTCGGAGTTCGCCTTGCTCGGTTCAAAGATTCAAAATTCGATGACGCCATAAGAGGTTAGCTGATTTTGCGCATAGAACTCAGCCAAAAGCGGATGTATAGAACTCGAAAGCTCCAACTTTAGCTTGAAATGCGATTTTTAGAGCTTGATTTATGCCACCCCACCCGAAAGGGCGCAATCCATACGACGAACTTTCGAGACAGACTTTTACAAAGATAGGTCAACTAATTTATGACATTGTTGTCATTTTGTAGCCAACGCCGTAAATATTTTCTATTCCTACCTCCGAAGCATTGTCCTTCAACTTTTTGCGCAGATTTTTTACCTGCGAGTAGACAAAATCGAAGCTGTCCGCCAAATCCGAGCTGTCGCCCCAAACGTGCTCTGCTAAGGTTTCCTTGGTAATAAGGCGATTTTTGTTGGCGGCAAAAAAAGTCAGCATGTCAAATTCTTTGCGATTCAGCTTCAGCAGCTTATGCCCTACAAATGCCTGCCTGCCGACAAAATCAACCGATAAGTTCCCCAGCTGTAGGATTTGCTTACCGTCCATTTGCTTGCGCCGCAAAACGGCTTTGATTCGGGCGTGGAGCTCCGGCAGATGGAAAGGTTTAGTCAGGTAGTCGTCGGCGCCCAAGTCCAGCCCTGTGATTTTATCTTCGAGCGAATTTTTGGCGGAGATAATAATGATGTTGCCCGATTTTCCCTTCTTTTTCATTTCTTCAAGGATTTTCAACCCGCTGCCGCCGGGTAGCGAAATGTCCAGCAAAATGCAGTCGTAATCGTAAAGCATCACTTTTTCTACGGCGGCTTGGTAGGTAGTAGCTTTTTCCACGACGTATTTTTCCGACAGCAGAAATGTTTCCATCGCTTTCAGCAGCTGATATTCATCTTCTATGACAAGAATTTTCATGGTTGCCGTTGTTACTACATCTACATCTACATCTACATCTACTTTTGGCATAAGCAAGGCTTACAGCGAATACCTCCGCACGGGCAAGCTACGCTATGCCGTGCTGGTGTATCTTGTTGTAAAGCGTTTTGCGGTCAATTTGCAGGAGCTGCGCCGCGCGGCTTTTGTTGCCCTGCGCTTTTTTGAGCGCCTCTTCTATGTGCTGACGCTCGTTGGGGTTGCGTAGCGCAAGGCCGTGCGCCTCGTCCGTAGGCTTTTGGGGCGTAGAGAGAATGGGCAGGTGCTCCGGAAGGATTTCGCCGGCCTGAGCAAAGAGCGCTGCCCGACGAATTACGTTGCGCAGCTCGCGCAGGTTGCCGCTCCAGTGGTGGCTTTTGAGCATTTGCAGCGCTTCCTTTGAGAGCTTTTTCACCTGCCTGCCGAGCTCCCTGTTGGCCTCTTCCAGAAAGTGCGCCGCAAAGAGGGCAATGTCGCTTACCCTTTCCCTCAGCGGCGGGACGGTGATTAAAAATTCGTTGAGGCGGTGGTACAGGTCTTCCCGGAAGCCTCCCTTGACGATGGCATGCTCAAGATTTTCGTTGGTTGCAACCACAATGCGCACGTCAACGCTTACATCGGTTGCCGAGCCAACCGGCCGCACCTTTCGCTCCTGCAACGCCCGCAGCAGCTGCATCTGAACGTCGTAGGGGAGGTTGCCCACCTCGTCGAAAAAAACGGTGCCTCCCTCGGCCTGCTCAAAAACGCCTTTTTTGTCGGCTATGGCAGAGGTAAAAGCGCCCTTCAGGTGGCCAAACAGCTCGCTGGGCGCCAGCTCTTTTGATAGGCTTCCGCAGTCCACCGCGAGGAACGGCGCGCTGCTCCGGCGGCTGTGCTCGTGTATGGTGCGCGCAATGTACTCCTTGCCGGTGCCGCTTTCGCCAATAATCATCACCGACATTTGCGTAGGCGCAACAAGGTGTACATGCTCCAGCATTTGCTGGGCGGCGGGGCTTTCGCCGGTTATGAAAGCCTGCCTTGGCGGGTTGACTTTTACGGTGGCGGTCTGCCTTTTTTGCTGGGTTACGCTGAGCAGCGCCTGCTCCGTTTTTTGCTTTAGGGTGTTGGGGTTAACCGGCTTTTCGAGAAAATCAAAAGCGCCCAGCTTTATAGCCAGCACAGCGCTTTGTACCTCAGCGTAGCTGGTCATGACGATAACCGGCGTGCTGCATTTCTGCTCCCTAATCCACGCGAGCAGCATGATGCCGTCTCCGTCGGGGAGGCGCAAGTCGGTTAAGATGATATCGAACGCGTGCAGGGCAATTTCTTTTTTTGCCTGCTCCACGCGCGAGCATAGGGTTGGCGTAAAGCCGTTTTTCTTGAACCAGCCTTGCAGCATTACCCCAAAAGAGGCGTCGTCTTCGATGATGAGAATGTTTTGGTGCATTGTGTTGTGCTTCTGAAAGCAAAGATACGGTTTTTTGGATTTATTTCCGCTATTGTCCGATAAAAATCGGCTAAAGGGGTAGATAGCTGCTACCCCTTTGAAATGCACCTTAGTAACTTGCCCTCCTAATTTTTTTGCCCCACCGCCACCTTAACCACCTTTCTACCTGCCTTACCTTCGAGAATGAGGTGGTAGATGCCGGGTGTTTCCGGCATGGTCAGACCATTGCGCAGGACGGAGGCGTTGTCCGTGAGGACAAGCCGACCCTGCGCGTCAAAGAGGTAGAGCGTGGCGTAAAGCTCTGCTTCGTTGTTGTCAAGAAGCTCCAGCTGCTTGAGCCTGATGGTACCGCCTGCGGCTACGGGGTTGGGGTAAACCGATACCTCTGCTGATTTTTTGCCCACATCCGCGCCGGCGCTATCTCCGGCGTACACAGCATTGCTGCCGCCAACGGCGGGGCAGCTTGTGAGGCGCTTACCGGTGGTGGTAGTCAGGTCAATATACATCGAATCGCGGTCGGTGAACTTGTTGTTGCGGATGCTTGGGCCGGCGGTGTAGTAGAGTAGGCTCTGCTCCACCACATCCCACTTGCTCGCATCCTCATTCCACCGGTACCAGCGGCAGGAGGAGAACTCCAAGCCGAGGCCGTTCTCCTTCGGGTCGTTGCGCACCACGCGGAGGCTGTGCATATGCTCGTTGACGATGCTGAACAGCTCGATTTTCTTCTCCAGCACTACCGTGTAGCGCTTGGCGCTATCTGTAGCGGCGTTGTACAGGTCTACGGTAAATGCTTTGCGCCCTACATCATGCATATTAACGTTAATGTTGCCGCTGCGAATATATTCGACCTCTCTACTTTCATC
>JAIRXY010000163.1 GCA_031268055.1 Prevotellaceae bacterium
ATCAAGGTAACCCCCATAGAGTACAAGAAGATTCTGCACGACCGCAAATCGGAGGCGCTAAAGGCAAAAATAGAAAGCATGGAGAGAGACTACTGATGAAATTAAGAATTAAGAATTAATTGTCTGAATCCGGATTTTCCGGATTTTTTTGATTTTTAATGCCGTTAAGAACAGCAAAGGGATATCCTCTTGTTTATCGTTACCTCCTGCATTTTACGTTCATTGTTTTGCGCATGTAGCTTCATGAACATCAAGAGCGCTTGAAGCATAAAGTATCGACAATACAGCAGGTGATTTGATGGGAATAATCTTCGTCAGTACGCTATAAAACCAAGCATCCCATGTAAGGAGGCAATTGAGTTGACTCCTTACATGGGATGCTTGGTTTTTAGGGGAGGGAAATAGCGTCTATTCTCCCTCGTTTTTTTCACTTCTTATCCAATTGGTCGATACTTCGGCACGAGCGCTTTCATGACCACCCACCCTATCAGGTAGGCTACGGCGCACACGATGAAGACAACGAAGTAGCCCGCAGGCTCTCCCTCAAAACCTCCAAACGTCATGCGGGTTTCGCCGGCGTAGTCAAAGAGCTTGCCTGCGCCTTTTTGGATGATAAAAGAGCCTACGCCGCCAGCCATACCGCCAATGCCGGTGATGGTTGCAATGGCCGTTTTGGGAAACATGTCGCCTATGGTAGAGAATATGTTAGCCGACCACGCCTGATGCGCCGCTGCTGCAATGCCAATAATGATGACGGGTAGCCAGTACGAGTAATCTCCCAGCGGCTGCGCAAAGAGCGCCAAGAGCGGGAAAAACGCAAAAATCAGCATGGCGCGCATACGCCCGTCGTAGGGATTCATCTTCTTTTTGTCAACAAAGTACGATGGTAGCCAGCCGCCAAAAATAGAAATCATTACGATGGTGTAGAGAACGGTAAGCGGAAGCACCTGAGCGGTGCCTTCCAGATGAAACACCGTCTGTAAATACTTGGGCATCCAGAAAAGGTAAAACCACCACACGCCGTCGGTCATAAACTTGCCAAAAGCAAATGCCCACGTTTGCTTGAACTGAAAGCACTTGAGAAAAGAAAGCTGCTTGGCCTGCGTTTTTTCTTCGGCAGCGCTATCGGTGAGCTTATCCTGCTGAATGTACGCCAGCTCAGCCTTATTCACCCTGCTGTTGTCCTCCGGCTTCTTGTAGGCGAACACCCAAAAGCCCATCCAGATAAAGCCAAGCACGCCGATGATGATAAAGGCGCTCTCCCATCCCCACGCCTCGGCGATGTAGAGTATGCAGGCAGGCGCAACCATAGCGCCTATTGTAGCGCCGGAGTTGAAAATGCTTGTGGAGAAAGCGCGGTCTTTTTTGGGAAAATACTCGGCCGTAGCTTTAATGGCCGCCGGAAAGTTTCCGGACTCGCCGAGCGCCAGCACAAAGCGGGCAAAAATGAACAGCGTTACGCTGACAGATACCACCAACCCTGCGTTGTCAACCTTAGCGATGGCATCCTTTGCGCCCTCAAAACCTACAAGCCATTCGCCCGCTACCATCCCCGAAGTGGCAATGCCGCAGAACGCATGAAGGCAGGCGCCAACAGACCAAATGCCAATAGCCCACAGAAATCCCTTTTTTGTGTCTACCCTATCGACAAAACGTCCTGCAAACAGCATGCACACCGCGTAGAGAATGGAAAACCACGCCGTGATGCTGCCGTAATCGTCATTTGTCCAGCCGAACTCAGGCCCAATAAATTTAGGCCATGTCAGCGATAATACCTGACGGTCGAGGTAGTTGACCGTGGTGGCAAAGAATAGCATTGCACAAATTACCCACCTGTAATTTGTCTTTTTGCCAAGTGTACCTGTTGATGTAAGCATGATTGTATTTTTTTAGCGTTAAAAAAAGGTTGTAATTCGGTCGTAATTTACGTAGTTACTTCTTGCGAACTGCTGCAATATAGCCAAAAGCTTCCTTGCATTTTGCGGTTATGGTTGCCCAGCTTTGCGCCTTGATAGCCTCGGCAGGAAAGAGGTTGCTACCCATGCCAACGCAGGTCACTCCGGCGTCAAACCAGCTTTTCAGGTTTGCCTCCTCCGGCTTCACGCCGCCCGTCACCATCAGCATCGACCACGGCATGGGCGCTTTCAGCCCCTTGACGAAGTTAGGCCCCAGCACATCTCCGGGAAAAACTTTGCACAAGTCGCAGCCTGCTTCCTGCGCAAGCCCAACCTCGGAAACCGAGCCGCAGCCCGGCGTGTAAGGTATTAATCTTCGGTTGCAAATTTTTGCCACCTCGGTGTTGAGCAAAGGCCCTACCACAAAGTTAGCGCCCAGCTGCAAGTACAGCGCCGCCGTAGCAGGGTCAACAATAGAGCCTACGCCCAAAATCAAATCGGGGCATTCCGTTGCGGCATACTTTACCAGTTCTCCAAAAATTTCGTGCGCAAAATCGCCGCGGTTGGTAAATTCAAAGGCGCGCACGCCGCCATCGTAGCAAGACTTGGCTACTTTTTTCGCAACCTCAACGTCTTTATGGTAAAATACCGGTACCATGCCGGTTGCTGCAATAGCGCCAAAGGTTTGTAGCTTTGTGAATTTTGACATATTTTTATTTTTTTTGTGGATTACTCCCAATAAACTCCATACAGTATCATTCTCGTAAGCCGCTTTTACGCTGCCCACTACCTGTGCGGGCGGGCAGCAGCGATTGTGTCAGGAAACCGTTTGGTAATTACTGCTGATTTTATTTATACCATTTTCATTCAGTATTTTAGTCAAGCTCGCTTTAGATTTTACGCGGAATTCCTCAAGGGACATATATCCGGCAGGCAAGCGCTCTGCTTCAGATTTTTGTTTCGGCACAATGGTTATTTCCACGTCCCTGTTGAATAGCGCCGGCTCGAAAGGCAAAGTAATAATGCCATCTTTCAATCGTTTTTTGTTCATTATCAATCGTTAATCCACCCAGCTTACCGTGAAACTCTTCCCGAGGCGTCACCGCTCATAAGTTTTTCCACTTCGGCTACCGTAACCTGATTGAAATCGCCATAGATGGTATGCTTGAGGCACGAGGCAGCCACGGCAAAGTTGAGCGCTTTCTGGTCGTCGTTGTCGTAGGACAAAAGCCCGTAGATTAGGCCTCCCATGAACGAATCGCCGCCGCCCACGCGGTCAACGATGTGGGTTATGTCGTATCCGGGCGACAGGTAGAGCTGCTTGCCGTTGAACAGCACTCCCGCCCACGTGTTGTGGTTGGCGTTAATGGAGCCGCGCAGCGTAATGATAGCTTTTTTGGCGCGCGGAAATTTTTTCATGAGCTGCTCGCACACCGACTGAAAAGCCTTGGCGTCTACATGGCCTCCTGTTTGGGTTACATCAAATCCTTCGGGCTTTATGCCAAATACCGTTTCTGCGTCCTCCTCGTTACCCAAAATCACGTCGCAGCCCTCCACCAACGCAGGCATTATCTCCGAAGCCGCCTTGCCATACTTCCACAGGTTTTTGCGAAAGTTGAGGTCGGTTGAAACGGTTACGCCCAAGCTATTAGCAGCTTTAATCGCCTCAAGGCAGGCGTCGGCAGCGCCCTGCGAAAGGGCAGGCGTAATGCCCGTCCAGTGAAACCATCGGGCATCTTTGAGCGCCTCCTTCCAGTCAACCATGCCGGGCTTGATGTCGGCAATGGAGGAGTGGGCGCGGTCGTACACTACCTTGCTGGGGCGAGCCACCGCACCGGTTTCGAGGAAGTAAATACCCAAGCGCTCACCGCCGTAAATCATATTTTTTGTGCTTACGCCGTACCTGTGCAGCTCCATTTCGCACGATTTTGCAATGTCGTTTTGCGGCAAGCGCGAAATAAATTCGACATTCAGCCCATAGTTGGCAAGCGATACGGCAACATTTGCCTCGCCTCCGCCAAAAGTCGCCGTGAACTCCTTTGCCTGATTAAAGCGAAGATAGCCGGGTGTTGCCAAGCGCAACATAATTTCTCCAAAAGTGACAATTTTTTTGCTCATTTACATTAAGGTAATATTAGTTATGAACTTTGGGATGACGGTCAAAACTTTTCATTATTGTTAGGGCAGAAAACCACCGCCCTGCCAAGTGCAATGCGCAGTACAAATTTTTGACGCGCAAAGATATTAAAAGTTTCGAATCCAAAATTTAGAATCCAAAATAATTCTTAGCATTATTGTACGAAATATTTTCTACCATCTGCGCCAAGAATGGCAGCTCGCTTTCGGGCAGCTCGCCCTTTTCTACATCCCTGCCAATAAGGTTGCACAGTATGCGACGAAAATACTCGTGGCGCGGGTAGCTCAAGAAGCTGCGCGAATCGGTGAGCATGCCCACAAAGCGGCTCAGCAAGCCCAAGAGCGAGAGCGAATTCATTTGCAACTCCATGCCTACTTTTTGGTCGAGAAACCACCAGCCTGAGCCAAGCTGTATTTTACCCGCAACGGAGCCATCCTGAAAGTTTCCTATCATTGTTGCTATCAAATCATTATCGCGCGAGTTGAGGTTGTACAGGATGGTTTTGGTAAGCTTATTCATGACATCCAGCCGGTTAAGGAATCCCGACATGCTTTTGCCTACCGTAAAATCGCCGATGGAATCAAAGCCGGTATCGGGTCCCAGCTGGTTGAACAGGCGGGTGTTATTGTTGCGCAGCGCCCCGTAGTGAAGCTGCTGCACCCAGCCTTTTTCCCAATCCATTACGGCAAACTCCACCATCATCGCCGATTTGAACTTCAGCGTCTCCTCGGCGTTGAGCTCTTTGCCGCCGTATACCTTGCTGAATATAGCCTCCACCTCGCTTTGCGTATAGTCAGCGGCATAAAATTCTTCGATGCCGTGGTCGCTAAGCTTGCAGCCTGCTTCTGCAAAGAAATCGTGCCGCTTGCGCAGGGCGCACAGCAAATCGGCGTACTTGCCGATGGCTACGCCCGACGCTTGTGCAAGCTGCTCCACGTATGCGCGAAACGCTGCCGACGATTCCACCGCCATTGCTTTGTCAGGACGCCACGTGGGTAGCACCTGCACCTCAAAGCCCTCGTCTCTGAGCGCAAGGTGGTGCTCAAGGCTATCAATAGGGTCGTCTGTGGTGCAGACTACCTTTACGTTGAACTTTTTCATCAACCCCCGCGCAGAGTATTCGGGCGTGCGCAGCTTGGCGGTGCACTCGTCAAAAATTTCCTTTGCCGTGTCGGGATTCAATATTTTTTCCACCCCAAAGGCCGTTTTGAGCTCCAGATGCGTCCATTGGTAAAGGGGATTGCGCATGGTGTAGGGGACGGTTTCTGCCCATTTTTCAAACTTCTCCCAATCGGAGGTATCTTTGCCTGTGCAGAAGCGCTCATTAATGCCGTTGGTGCGCATGGCGCGCCACTTGTAGTGGTCGCCTTCGAGCCAGATTTGCCCAAGGTTGTCAAATTTTCTATCTTTTGCTATAAATTCGGGATTCAGGTGGCAATGATAGTCAATTATCGGCATTTTGGCCGCGTGCTGGTGGTAAAGGCGCTCGGCTGTGGCTGTTTCGAGCAAAAAGTTGCTGTCCAAAAATTTTTTCATTTTCATTCTTGCTAATTGTCATATAGTAATTCTTCAAAAATGTGCACGCACACGAACTGCGAAAGTATGATTTTTTTTGCAAAGTAGCAAAATGTGAAACTTTGTTTTTGCAAATTATTTTTCTACGTGCTAACTGTCAAGTCATTAAAAAAATCAATGTCGCGCCCATCCGTAAGTTGAAGCATACGGTTAATAAAGTGTCGTCGCTGCGCGACTTATCATGGAGCGTTACGGGGTTGCATATTTGAATTTTAGATGATGTAGAGTAGGGTAGTCCATGCATCCTGAAAATCCTGCAAATCACTAAAATCAAAAAAATCACAGTTCAGACAATTAGCAGCGGGAGGATTTCATTCAAAATTCAAAATTCAAAATTCAAAATTTGACTTGTGGGTTGATGTAAATTAGAGATTTTCATGTACATTTGCGCAGTAAAATTGTTGTCTACATTTTTTGAATCTTTAAATTTTTTGACCGATGAAACTTCTATTTATTGGCGGGACGGGTACCATTAGCACGGCTATTTCCCGCGCAGCGCTTGCCGAGGGGCATGAGCTTTACCTTATCAACCGCGGCAACAGGAACAGCCTCCTTCCCGAAGGGGTAACGCCGCTGGTGGCCGATATTAACGACGAGCAAAAGGTAGCAGCCCTAATCAAAGATTTAAGCTTTGACGCTGTTGCCGATTTTATAGCTTTTGTGCCGGAGCATCTGGAGCGCGATTACCGGCTGTTTAAGGGTAAGACAAAGCAGCTGGTGTTTATCAGCTCAGCGTCGGCATACCAGAAGCCGCTGTCGGATTACCGAATATCGGAGGGTACGCCGCTTGCCAACCCGCTTTGGAAATATTCGCGCGACAAAATTGCCTGCGAAGATTACCTGACGCACCTGTACCGCACCGAAGGATTTCCGGTGACCATTGTTCGCCCGAGCCACACCTACTGCGAAACCTCCATCCCGCTTGGGGTGCACGGCGCAAAGGGCAGCTGGCAGGTGGTAAAACGAATGTTGGAGGGAAAGCCGGTGATTATCCACGGCGACGGTACCTCGCTCTGGACAATGACCGATAGCCGCGATTTTGCAAAGGCTTTCATCGGGTTGCTGGGCAACATTCACGCTATCGGCGAGGTTGTGCAAATTACCTCGGACGAAACGCTTACGTGGAATCAGATTTACGAGTGCATTGCGCGTGCGCTAAACGTACCCCTGCGCGCAGCCCACGTCTCGTCGGAGATGCTGGCTGCCTGTAGCGCCTACGATTTTGTTGGCGGGCTTATTGGAGATAAGGCAAATTCCGTTGTGTTTGACAATGCTAAGCTGAAGCGTCTGGTGCCCGGCTTTACGGCAACAATTCGTTTTGACCAAGGAATAAAGAGAACGATTGACTACATTCTTGCGCACAAGGAACTCCAGCAGCCCGATGAGGAGTTCGACGCATGGTGCGACAAAGTTATTGCTGCGGTAGAAAAAGCTGTAAAAGAAATTAGGGGCTGAGCGCGGAAAACACAATGCTGAGCGCGAAAAACAGATAGGCTGCCGTATTCGAAAATTTCTCACTCCTCGATTGAAATCTCCACTCTTCTGTTCTTTGCTCTGTTTTGCTCAGAGGTGTTTGGAGCTAATGGCTGAGACTGCCCGTAGGCGTCTATGCTTATGCGCTTGGCGCTTATTCCGGCTTGCTGCAGATAGGCAGCGGCAGCTTCGGCGCGCTTTCGGCTGAGGCGCATGTTAACCGACGGCCCGCTCCTATCGCACGTGTGCCCCGACAGGGTGACGCGGGCGCTTTTGTTGCGCTTCAAGGTAGCGGCAACCCTCGCCAGCTCTTTTTTTGCTGCGGGGCTTAGCTGCCATGAGGCATACTGAAAAAAAATATTGTCGCCGTCCTGCTCGTCGTAGTCGCCACCCTCATCGTCAAGCTCGTCGTCCGCCTCGCCGTAGTCAGCTGACGTTCGCTTTCCAGCTTTTGTCGCTTGTCGCCTATCGCTTTTGCTCGTGCTTTTCCCTGCGCTTTGAGCCTTACTTTTATTGGCGTTGGCGCCGGCATTTTGGGGCGATGCAGGCGCAACGGGCGCAACGCTTTTTTCCTCTTCAGCCGAAGAATTTTCTAAATCATCACGAAGCTCTGCTATGGGTCTTTCATCTTCGCTATCATCATCTCTGGTAATTTCCTTTTGCGCAGCGCACGCTGCCAACAGGCCAAAAATGGCCAAGAAGGAAAGCTTCTTTAAAGCCGAAAAAATATGGGGAAAAACAACCAGCATACGGAGCTATATAGTTTGGGATTCAACAAAATTGCGCTACTATATTTTTATGACGATTACAAAAGTACAAAAATATGTTGAATATCTTCAATCAAAACTTTGCGCCTCTCGGTATTGCGCCGCATAATATTTCTATAGCATTGATAGATAACAGCAAATATTATTTTTGAGAAAAATAATATTATCCGTTCATAAATAATTTTTTTCAGGGTATTGCATTAATGATTTTTTATGCTACTTTTGCACCCTAACAATTTCTAAAAGAGAACTTCTCTAAAGAAATACAACATTCTCAAAGCCTGATGTTTAAATCAAGAACGTCAGGTGCGAGAATAAAGGTCAATTTTTGTTTTTTCGGGTTATCAACCTGTTTTTTTTTGAACAGTAAAATTAAAATGAAAAGCCTTTACTCACGCTGCTTCCTTTTGAACGGCAAGCTTATTCTGATCATGTACAGGAATGTTGTACTATGCTCCCTCTTGGCGAGCATAGCGGTGCGCTTCAATATCTGACAAGCCACCTCAAGCAAGCGTAACTATACATAGTACCAAATAATGATGCCTCCGTTAAGAGGGGTGTGTTGTTTAGCGGTTGTCCCCATGCACATGCGCATCAAGGCAGCCACCAAGTAAAGTAGAGTATTCACCAATTTATATTTTATGAGCTGAAAATGAAGAACCAAACCATTAATCCGATAGCTACGGGAGCTGAAAGGGAGATGCAAGGAATTGCGTCGGGAGCAGGCATGCAGGTTTTGTCCGGAGGGCAGGCAAAGGGCATTACGCTGGGCTGCCGCATTCCCAAAGACTACTTTGAAACGCGCGGAAAAGGCGAGAGCGATATTGCAGTACATGCGGGCTCCTACCACCTTGCGCTCAAAGATGCCAACATCGAAAAATACAACATTATGACCTACTCTTCCATACTTCCCGGCATAGCTACCTTAGTGCCGCAACCTGCGGATATGGCGCACGGATGCGTGGTGGAATCTATCATGAGCACCTGTACTGTGAGCCAAGGAGATAGGGGAACGGCCGGCATCGTATACGGCTGGCTCTACAACCGCAAAACCAACGAAAAGTACGGCGGGCTGGTATGCGAAAACTATGGCGACTATAGCCCCGATGATCTGAAATCGCTGCTGCTGTTAAGCCTCAACGAACTGTACGTGAATGGATTTGAGGAAGACTACAGGCTGGAAGAGATTAAATACCTCCACGAAACAATTACTCCGCAAAAAAAGTACGGCACTGCGCTCGTATCGCTCTGCTTTACATCGTACTACCATCCGGTTTTGGGCTAAGCGGGAGGAATCTTTTTGAATCCTGAGCGAGCCAAGTGCACAAAGCAGAGTTGAACGAAATACGAAGTCTCTAAAAAAATTATATAATAGCAATGTCCAAGCAACCCAAAAGTTCGCTGCTCAACGAAGTGGTGAAGCATGTAGATATAAAAAAAATCAATAGCGTTGAAATCGTTGACGCCATGCGCAGCATGTCGTTTGCCTCGCGCGAAGCCGCTCGCGCCGCAGATATTTTGCAAATGATGGTGAAAGAATCCTCGTGCAGCAACATCCTCACGCTTGCAGGCAGCACCAGCGCCGGCGGCTGCATGCAGGTGTACGTAGACATGGTGCAGTGCAACATGGTGGATGCCGTGGTGTCCACCGGCGCCTCCATCATTGACATGGACTTTTTTGAAGCGCTCGGCTACAAGCACTACAAAGGTACGCAGCACGTGGACGACGCAGCGCTGCGCAGCCTCTACATCGACCGCATTTACGACACCTACATCGACGAAGAAGAGCTGCAAGCGTGCGACGCTGCCATTAAGGCAATAGCAGATACGCTTGAGCCGCGCCCGTACTCGTCGCGCGAGTTCATCGCCGAAATAGGAAAATGGCTTACCCTGAATGCAAAGAAAAAAGAATCGCTCATCCAAACCTGCTACGAGAAGAACGTCCCTATTTTTGTGCCGGCGTTCTCCGATTGCAGCGCTGGCTTTGGCTTAGTGATGCACCAAACGGAGCGCATAAAGAAGGGGCAGCCTTACGTTACCATTGACTCCGTGGCCGACTTTCGGGAGCTGACCGACGTTAAGATTGCCGCCGAGGTAACAGGGTTGTTCATGGTGGGCGGCGGCGTGCCCAAAAACTTTGCCCAAGACACGGTGGTTTGCGCCGAGTGCCTGGGCAAGAATGTTCCCATGCACAAGTACGCTGTGCAAATCACGGTGGCCGACGTGCGCGACGGCGCGTGCTCCAGCTCTACGCTCAAGGAGGCCAGCAGCTGGGGAAAAGTTGATACCGTATACGAACAAATGGTATACGCCGAAGCCACCACCGTAGTGCCGCTCATAGCCAGCTACGCCTACCATAAGGGCGATTGGGAAAAGCGCAAGCCCAAAAATTACGCTAAGCTGTTTTTGGCTAAATAAAAAAATAGCGCTCACTACCACAACAATTTAATATCCGTCAACAGCCTGCTGAGTTGTGAAGGTGTATGCAATTTTTTGTTCAAAATTTTTTTTACACAAAAAAATGTTTATTTTTGGCAAATTTTTATCATCACCATCATACCATGAATTGGAAATTTATAAACCTCGCAGCCATCGTAGCAGTAGGAATGTGCTCATGTGGCAGCAGCAAAACAAGCGGCAAAATGGAAATAACGAAAGAACCATTTGGCCAGTACAACAACCAGCAGGTTGACCTCTACACCCTCGCCAACGGGCAGGGCATGAAGCTGAAAATAACCACCTACGGTGGCGCTATTACGGAGCTGTGGACGCCCGACAGAGACGGCGTAAGCGGCAACATCACGCTTGGCTTTCCGTCGCTCGACGGCTACCGTAGC
>JAIRXY010000164.1 GCA_031268055.1 Prevotellaceae bacterium
TTGAGTCGGAGTAGATGGTAACTTCGCAGCCGTCGGCCTTTAGCGCCTCCAAGCCGGCAATTGCCGCCATCAGCTCCATGCGGTTGTTGGTGGTGAGCGCGTAGCCTTGCGAAAGCTCCTTGCGGTGAACGCCGGAAATCAAAATAACGCCGTACCCGCCCGGGCCGGGGTTGCCGCGCGCCGCGCCATCAGTATAAATTACAACTTTTTCCAAAGATTCTCAAGTTTTTTTGTGTTTTTCAAATTCTCGGATTGCCCGTCACGCCCAGCGACGGCTGCTGCATGTTGCTGCGGCGGATAAATTTTTGCCGGATAATTTCCTGCACCGATACGTTTTTCATCTTGCTCTCGAGCCACGAGGTGAGGTCGAGGTAGAGGAACGGGCGCTTCTCGTAGGGCATGTTTTCGTACAGCAGCAGTTTCTCGTGCAGCGCACGAAACAGCTTGTTGATGTCGCTGCGGTAGAATGTGCCGAACTTGCCCAGAAACGCCAAGATTTCGCGCTGCACTACGTTCAGGTCATTCATTTTTACCAAAAAGCGGTAGGTCGACTTTATCTGGTACTCCATCATCAGGTCGTCGCCGCCCTCGTAGGTGGCAATGAGGCACAGGATGCGGGCAAAGCACTGCAAGTCGGAGCGCACGTCCTCGTCGCGCGTGTCGATAATCTTGTTGAGGAACGATATTGCCCGCTTAAAGTTGCCGCTGCCAAAGTACAGGCACGCCACCTTGTAGTAGAACACGAGTATGTGGTGCTGGTCGATTTTGTTTTCGTTTTCCTTGATAAAATCGAGCAGCTCCGGAACAATTTCCAGCCCGTCGGAGAAGGTGCCGTCCATGAAGTGCAAGTTCATGCGGTTGGCGTAGTAAAAGGAGCGCGCCAGAATTTCGGCGTTTTGGTTGATGATGTTCTCCCTTTTTACTATTTCTGTATGCACAGCCTCCAGCGCCTCCTTGAAGCGCGAGTAGTGGCGCAGGTAGAAGAGGCTTTCGAGCAGGTAGTTGAACGACTTGAAGTACAGGCTCGACATGCTTTGCTTGAGCATGGGGTACTCGGCAAACAGGTCTACGTTGCGCTGCGTGTGGCGGTAGCACGCCAAAAAATCTTGCAGGATGTAGCTGTACCAGTAGTTCGACAGGTTCATGTACAGCTGCTCGTACACGCCCTGCCTGCGCACGTCGAACTTGGGGCGATGCTTGGTAAAGTAGTCCTCCACAAACATGATGTCGTTGCGGTTGCGCACATGGCCGCGCTTGAGGTACAGCGCGTAGAGCTGGATGGCGAGGTTGGAAAATTCGCTGGCTTTTTGTATGGTGCTGCTCAGGTTTTGCACCTCCGTAGTGAGGTCGTCGGCGCGGGTTGTTGAGCTGCGGGTTATGAACTGCGACTCTATCAGCTTTTCAAACTCTACTATCTCGAGCGCTATGGTAAACTGCTGCCTGTCCACAGCCTGATGCTTGGCGCGGTCTAAAAATTTGAGGCTTTGCCTGTACATTCCCTTGGCGTAGAGAATGCGCGCAAAATCCAGCTGCTCGTGCAGCGAGATGTCATCGTAGCCATCCACGCCGCTTTGACGCAAGCTGGTAAGCAGCTGGTGGTAGAGGTAAATTTTTACGTTTGCCAGCTGCGATTTTGGGATACCGCTTTTTTTTAGAATTTTTGCCTCGTCAAACACGGCAACTTCGTCCATAGCGTCAAAGAGCGCAACAAACTTGGCATTCTTGCTATCGCCAATGCGCGTTGCGTACAGCCGGAATGAGCGCTTTTCGGCCTTAGTCATCGACTTGACGAGCTCTAAAACGGGGTCGGGTTTTATTTTGGAGGTTAAAGCCACAGCTTTTACATTTTTCCAATCGTCTTCACTATCTGTGATACGATTATTTTGCTGCAAAGGTATAAATTTTTTTTATAACCAACGGGGCGTAGATGTTTAGGGTGCAATTGACTTCATCGAACTCCGGTTCAAGCTGTCGAATTTGTGTCGTCACTAACAGGCACGCAGGTTATGAAGATTTACATAGATTTTTTTTCGTGATGAGCTGCATAAATCATCGTCATCTACGCACTTGCAATCATGCAACAATTTGAACCGAAGTTCGACGAAGTCAAATGTACTCGCAGTATGACTTGTTGAGGGGACAATAGCTGATTTTTTGTGCGCATATTGCACTTGCTCCCCTGCAAATTATGCGATGTTTTTTGCAAACATCGCAATAATTGCTACCTTTGCCCCCAAATAAACAACAAGCGCCGTCACTTGCTTGATGGCTAAAATCAAAGAGAGTAAAAATGAAAAAATTTTTTCCAGCTATTATTTCTGCGGTGGCGCTTGCCGCCGTGGTAGCGTTGTTTCTGTACATGCTGCTGGGCGGCAAAAGCGCCCCGACAAGAGCTTCCCAACCCTTGGCCGATGTACAAACCGTTGCCGGAGAGGGGGTGGTATATGTAAATATTGACTCGCTGGTGCGCGGCTACGACATGTACTTTGACTTGCAAAAAGAGTTTGAAGCAAAAGCAAAAAAGAAAGATGGCGACTTCACAGCGCGCATGAAAAAATTTGAGAGCGACGCCCGCGATTTTCAGAATAAGGTGGAAAAAGGCTTGGTGACGCGCTCTCAGGCGCAACAGCTGCAAGATGGCCTGGCTAAGCGCGAGCAAGAGCTCCTACAGCTGCGCCAAGATTTGCAGGGCGAGCTGCAGGAGGAGGAAGCCGTAATGATGCGCCAAATTCAGAACAACATCCAGACCTACGTCAACGAGTATAACCAGACAAAGGGGTACAGCCTCATCCTGAGCACCAGCGGCAGCAGCGTTGTGCTCTACGGTAGCCCTGCGCTCAACATCACCTCCGAGGTGTTGAGTGGGTTGAACAAAGCATACGCGCAGGTTAGGGTCAGCAGCAACCTAAAATAGCAGCGGTGCGGCATGAAAGACAGGCTGCCGCGCGCGACAGTCTACGGTAGTGCGCACGTCGAGCGGGCGCTCCCGTAGAGGTGAAAAAGTTAAATAAAACATCAATGATGAATTGATGAAGTGTTCAATAATTAAAAAGGTTTACAAAAAAAATAAAATGAAAAAGATATTGCTTATTGCAGCTCTTGTGGGAACATGTACTGCTACGCAGGCAAAAATACTTGCTTTTGGTATTAAGGCGGGCGTTAACGCGCCGTCCCTCAAAACAAATTTGAATTTATTGGATGAAGCGAAGGCTGAACGCGGCCTTGGATTCCACGCCGGAGTTTTTGGGCAGGTAAATATCCCCATTATAGGCTTGGGGGTTCAGCCGGAGCTGCTTTACCTGAATCAATCCATTTCATACGTTGACAAGGATGGTAAAACTGACTCTAAAGGCGCTTCATACCTTGATATCCCCATCAACATTACGTGGGGAATTGACTTCAAGGTGGTGCGCCCATTTATAGCGCTCACCCCCTACATGCGCTACTCGTTTAGCGATATAAAAACGTGGGTGAACTCTACCGGAGCGTCGTCGCTGGAGCAAAAGCTCAACAAGTTTGACTACGGCCTTGGAGTTGGAGCCGGCATAGATTTATTCTCAAAATTTCAGCTCATGGGGCGCTACAGCTGGGGGCTTAGCGATCTCGTAAAAGACTACAATTACAAAGTGCGAAGCTTTACCGTATCCTTGGGATACATATTTTAGGCAGCTCACTTTAATATCCTGTCAAAAAGCGGGCAGCTCCGAAATTCTTGGAGCTGCCCGCTTTCTTTTGA
>JAIRXY010000191.1 GCA_031268055.1 Prevotellaceae bacterium
TTTCGTGTGCACACACCATGCTCATAGCCAGCCTCATTATAAAAAATGCGCTCAAAACGTACAAAATATAGCAAATGTCACAATCCATGACCGGCTACGGTAAAGCCGAAGCCTTATGCAGCGATAAAAAAATCACGGTGGAGCTGCGCTCCGTCAACGGCAAGCAGCTTGACGCCTCCGTCAAAGCGCCGTCGGCGTACCGCGAGTTGGAGTTGGAGATACGCAAGCGGCTTGCTCCGCTACAGCGCGGCAAAGTTGAGGTGTTCATTACCGTCGAGAGCTCCGGAGCGCTACCTGCTGTGGCCATCAACGCCGAGCTGTTCAGGTCGTACTACCGCTACATGGAAAAGCTTTTGAGGTCGGTTGGCGAGAGCGCTGTTCCCGTGGAGGCAATTCTGAGGTTCCCCGAAGTGGTAGAAAGCGGCAAGGCTGAGCTTGATAAGAGCGAGGCTGCGTGCGCGCTGAGCTGCGTGGACAGCGCCGTGCAGCAGCTGGCGGCGTTTCGCGAGCAGGAGGGCGTTACCATCATGGCCGACATTTTGCAGCGCGTTGCCCTCATTGGCGAGCTGCTCGTGCAGGTGGAGCCGTTCGAGACGGAGCGCATTGCATCCGCCAAGGCGCGCCTGCGGCAGGCGCTGGACGAGGCGGTTGGAGCGGCGGCAGTGGATGCAAACCGCTTTGAGCAGGAGCTGATATACTACCTCGAAAAGCTTGACGTAACCGAAGAAAAAACGCGCCTGCGTAGCCATTGTTGCTACTTTGAGCAGACAGCAAAGGAGCTTGGCGCCGGCCGCAAGCTCGGATTTATTGCTCAAGAAATGGGGCGCGAAATCAACACGCTGGGGAGCAAAGCCAACGATAGCAGCATGCAGCGAATTGTTGTCTGCATGAAAGACGAGCTGGAGAAAATCAAGGAGCAGCTGCTGAATGTGCTGTAACAAAGAGCTGGCTTTGGCCTCCAATTCTCTATAATTTTTTTTACCATGTCAGGAAAAATCATCATCTTTTCCGCTCCTTCGGGGTCGGGAAAAACCACGATAGTGCAGCGCCTGCTCAGGTCAACGCCGGAGCTGGAGTTTTCCATTTCGGCAACAAGCCGCGCCCCGCGCGCGAGCGAGGTGAACGGCAAGGACTACTACTTTATGCCGCCCGACGAATTTAAAGCCCGCGTAGACAACGGCGAGTTTATCGAGTGGGAAGAGGTGTACCCCGACAAATACTACGGCACGCTAAAGTCCGAGCCGGAGCGGATTTGGAGCAGCGGCAAGCACGTGCTTTTTGATGTAGACGTGCACGGCGGGTTGAGCCTCAAAAAAATTTTTGGCGACAAATCCCTGCTGGTGTTCATCATGCCGCCCTCGGTGGAGGAACTGCGCAGCCGCTTGGTGAGGCGCAACACCGACGATCCGGGGGTTATCGACGAGCGCGTGGCCAAGGCAGAGCACGAGCTGTCGTTCTCCAAAAAATTCGACAAAACCATCATCAACGACAAGCTGGAGCACGCCATTGCCGAAGCCGAAAAGCTGATACGGGAATTTGTCGGCTGAAAGCCGAAATTTTTACGGCACCTGTGGCCTGCAAAGCAGCGAAAATGTAAGGTTGAAGGCAAAGAAAAAATGCACCTGCCGCTTCAGGCGCTTGGAATTTTCGCGATTTTCATGTATTTTTGGCGCTGTTTTTAGCAGGTCGCCGCTCTGCCAAATTTTTCGGTGTCGGTATCTGCCAATCGTCCACTTAATATTCCCATGCAACAATGAAAAATTTACTGCTATCAGTAGCTGCCTGTGCAGGCTTTTTAGCTTCGTGCTCAGTAGCGCCTACCGCTCCATTTGTAGCGCAAAACAACGGCCGGCTTGAGGTAAACGGCAAACCCTACTACTACGTTGGGACAAACTTTTGGTACGGTGCTGTTCTTGGCTCCACCGGACAGGGCGGCAACCGCGAGCGGCTACTCAAGGAGCTCGACTTCATGAAGGCCAACGGCGTTGGCAACCTGCGCGTGCTGGTGGGCGCCGACGGCGAGCCCGGACAGCTAACAAAGGTAATGCCTACGCTTCAGGTTGCGCCCGGCGTGTACAACGACACCATTTTTGACGGTCTAGATTTTCTGCTCTCCGAAATGGGCAAGCGCGGAATGTACGCCGTACTCTACATCAACAATACGTGGGACTGGAGCGGCGGATACGTGCAGTACCTCCGCTGGACAAATTATGACGAAACGCTCCCCAAGGGCGAAATTGACTGGGATACCTACCTGAGCAAGGTGTCGAAGTATGCCACGTGCGACAGTTGCCACGCCTTGTTCTTCAACCATGTGAGGCACGTGGTTGAGCGCACCAACCGCTACACCGGAAAAAAATACGCTGACGACCCCGCCATCATGTCGTGGCAGGTGGGCAATGAGCCGCGCGCCCTCAGCAAGGAGGGAAAGCCCGCCTTTGCAAAGTGGCTGAAGGAAGCTATTGCGCTCATCCGCACGCTGGACGGCAACCACCTTATCTCCATCGGCAGCGAAGGGCAGCTGGG
>JAIRXY010000194.1 GCA_031268055.1 Prevotellaceae bacterium
TCAAGAAATACGGCAAGTTCCGACCTTAATGATTTAGTTGATAAATTAATTTTACGCAGTAGTGATATGAAAGGGGCAGGTGCATTTTATCAACTTTATTGAATTGCACATATTGCACAATGATTGCACAGTGATTGCACAATTTGCACAAACAAGTTAATGTTGTACGACTGAAAGTGTATCATTTCCGAAGTTTTTCCGAATCATTTCCGAAGTTGTCAAAACATGATTTGATTTCATCAATATCCACAAAATGAGTATTTTGGGATATTCTTTAAGCGGAATAAAATTTGTCCATGTGCCTCCGCACAAAAACAATGCAGGTAAAAGGGTATTCGTCAATCGCTCCCTTTGTTCCACAAAACATGCTTGCAAGGGTAAAACAAGCGGCTATAAAAAAATCTCCACACCTTCGCTACGCTTCGGATAGTATTTTTTTTACGCAAAATCTTGACAGCCACCGATACATAGCTTTTGAACTTGCATATCTTCTTTTCTTCTTTCTTTTCTTCTTTTCTTTTCTTTTCGAGGGGGAAATAATCAAAGCGTTAATCGCCGTGGTTAATTCCGCCAAAAGCGAAGCTGTCTTTCGATACCGCCTTGAGACGCTACCGAAGATTTCAAGCAAACTCAACTCTATGCTCAACTCCATGCTTGGCAAAATATGCGTGGCTATGGCATAGAGCATTGAGTACAAATCAACCTATTTTATAGAAATCTTGCTTAATCAAGGGGCTTTTTCTACCTGAATATACCAAATCTGATGTGGGGCATTTTCCATGTTCGTAGTTTGGTATTTTTTCGTATATTTGCTACATTGTGCACTTTTGACTGTGGCAAATGCTTTTTCGACTACTTTACATATGCCTTGCTGCTGCTGCGCTGCCGCTGTACGCCGGAGGTCAGGTGCTGCGCGGCAGCATTACGGACGAGCTGGGCAAGCCCGTTCCCTACGCTACCGTCTACGTGCGCGAAGTGCAGCTGGGTACGTCCGCCGACGAGCGCGGACGGTTTGAGCTGAAGCTAATGAGCGGCTCCTACACCTGCGTCCTGCAATGCATTGGCTACCAGACAAGCGTGGAAACGGTGGAGGTCTCCGGGCGTGACGCTACGCTTAACGCTATCCTCACCACCAAGCCCTACGAGCTGGAGACTGTCATTGTGTCGAACAACCGCGAGGACTACGCCTACCACGTCATGCGCCGCGCTATCGCTATGGCGCCCTACTACCGCCACGAGGTGAGCACCTACAAGGCCGACGTTTACCTCAAGGGCACGTGCACCGTCAACCGCATATCGCGCGTGGTAAAGGCGCTGGCAAAAAAGGAGCTGAAGCAGGCGCAAATCAACGAGCACGAAACCTACCTGCTGGAGTCGATGAACGAGATAGAGTTTACCGCCCCCAACACCTACAAGCACAAGGTGCTATCCTCCAACAGCACGGTGCCGGCCAACATCGGCAACTTCAACACCATGAACTACGCCAACGTGAGCGTGTACAGCCTAAACGTGCTGGCAAGCGACGCGTTTTCCAGCTACCGCTTTGCCTACGAGGGTATTGTGGAGGAGGGGAGCATGGTTATCTACAAAATCAAGGTTACTCCGCGCAAAAAAAATCCGGGGCTGTTCTCCGGCCACATCTACGTTGTAGAGGATACGTGGCGCGTGTACAGCGCTAACCTCGGCGGCGTGTTCCCCTTCGGAACGCTTAGCGCAACGCTGACAACCAACGAGATTCGCGACGGAATCTGGCTGCCTACCGCCTACAGCCTGACGGCAAGGGTGAAGGCGCTGGGCAACGAGGCGGAGTTTGACTACACCGGAACGATACGCTACACCAGCATCGTCAAGAATACGAAGATAAAAAACCCGCTTCAAGGAGCAACCCCAACGCTTGCCGCCGCTACGCCAAAAGCGGATGTCGTAGCGGCAGGCAAAAGCGCGCCCTCCAGAGGCGCGTCCGATAGCATAAAGCAGGAAAAGAGGCGCAGCAAGGTGGCTCAGCTGCTGGAGCAGGACGAGCTGAGCAACCGCGAAATGCTCAAGGCAAGCAAGCTGCTCAGGGAGGAAGTGAAGAAGCAGGAGGCGCGGTCGCTCAACCTTAGCGAGAGCTACCGCGTAGAGGTGGATAGCAGCGCGCGCACGCGCGATACCTCATACTGGAATGTTATTCGCCCCGTACCGCTCAGGCGCGCCGAGGTGGTGAGCTACAGAAGGGTTGACTCTGTTCGCGCGGTGGAGCAGGAGCATGGCGATGCTGCAAAAAGTGGCCGAGGTCTGCTGAGCGGCCTGCTCGTTGGCACGCGCTACCAGCTTTCGCCTGCGCTGCGCGTCACGTACAGCGGGCTTATCTACCCATCAATGCTTACCTTTAGCGCCGTCAATGGATTTCACTACGAGCAGCAGGTCAGGCTACGCAAAATGCTTGCCGACAGCACGCTGCTTAACCTCGGCGGCAACGTTGGCTGGGCGTTCGGCCGCAAGGCGCTCACGTGGAAGCTCAGCGGCAGCTACCAGTACATTCCCGAACGCCGCGCGGAGGTTTTTGTTGACGCCGGCTGGCACGACGCCGACTACAACAGCAACCTCAAGGTAGACGCTGTGAGCAGCGCGCTGGCGCTGCTGCTGCACAACAATTACAACCGCCTCTACGACCAGCTTTACGTAACCGTTGGCAACCAGCTTGACATTGTAAACGGGCTCTCGCTGCGGGTTGCGCTCTCGTACTACGACCGCCGACGGCTGGAGAACAGCACGGAGTACTCGCTCCTTAACCGCAGCAAAAGGTACGCGCCCAACCTGCCGGACAACGACTACGTCAGCAGCGGCTTTGAGCTGCACAGGGCAAGCATTCTCAACGTTTCGCTCAGCTACACGCCGCAGTATTTTTACCGCATGAGGGGACGACAAAAGCGCATGGCTTACTCCGCCTATCCTACCTTTCAGCTTGCGTGGAGCGAGGGTATCCCCAACATTTTCGGCAGCAAATCCGACTTTAGCCTCGCAAAATTTTCCATTCGGCAGTCCAAGAATTTGGGCTTGCTGGAGGAATTTTTTTACCACGTAGAGGGAGTGAAATTTTTCGGCAGCAGGCAGGTTGATTTTCCCGACTTTCACCACTTCTCAATGCCCGGATACGTGGCGTACACCGCCGGAGGCCGGAGCTGGGAGTACGCGCGCTACTACCGCTACAGCACGCCTGCGTGGGGCGCCTCGGCGGAGGTGAGGTATACCACGCCGTTCTTGGCGCTCAAGTTCTTGCCGCTGTTCAGCAAAACCTACTGCCGCGAGAACGTAAGCTTGCGCACGCTCTACACGTCGCAGCAAAAATTCTACACCGAGGCGGAGTACGCCGTGAGCGAAATATTTTTTGTGATGAGGCTGGGCGTTTTTGCCGGATTTGAAAACGAGCAACTTCGGACGGCGGGGCTGACCCTCAAGTTTAA
>JAIRXY010000203.1 GCA_031268055.1 Prevotellaceae bacterium
GAGGAGCGCAGGTTGTTATCTACCGATTCCACAACCGCATTTCCCGTAGCGTAAACATTAGCCCCCAGCGGCGCGGTAAAGTCTACGCCGGAGTGCATTTTAAACACCTTATAAAAAGGATGCATGCGCCAGCCGTATGTCGCCGCTATTCGCTGAAAATCATTATTCCCCAGCGGATTAGATGCCGGCATGAATTGCAGCTGTAGATTGCCTTTGGTCTGCTCAACAACGTTTTTCAGCCGCGCTGTTTGCCCGTTGATGACGGAGTCTAACCTGTCAATACCTTCTTTGGTCTGCCGCGTGAGCGTAATGTTATCGGCTTGCTCAATGGCAGCTATATCAAGCGAAACATCCTGCATGCCGATGTAGGGAAGCTCTGCCTCAAAAATATGGCGATAAATATCGGCATCCCTTTGGTAAAGGTAGGTCACAAGCTTTTGAATTTGCTCGTGCTGCACAAGCAGCTTGCGGTAGCTGTCGGAGATAGTACGGTTGGTCGTGGCCAGCTGTCGCTCTTGAGGCGTGCTGAAGAACTGCGCAAAAAGTGCGTAGTAACCAACCAAAAACACCCCTCCCACGAGCAGCCAAACAAATATTTTCCGCGCAATTCCGAGTATGGTAAAGCGGACTTCGTCGTAATCAAGAGTTTCGCGGTTGAATTTAAATTTTTTGGCCATATCGTAGCTTGATTTTAGTATTCCATAGCCGGCTTGCCAGTATCTTCTTTCAAAGCCTTGATGATTTTGTTGTACTCCTCCTCGCTGACGTCGTTGTTGAAAAAATTAATGGGGTGAACATCCTTATTTTTAAACAGCACCTCGTAGTGCAGGTGAGTACCCGTTGATCTTCCTCCGGTATTGCCCATTAACCCAACAATCTGTCCGCGCGTTATCTTTTCGCCCTTTTCCACGTTGATTGCCGAGAGGTGGGCGTAGCGGGTATGATAGCCAAATCCGTGGTCAATAAGCACCATGTTGCCATAGCCGCCCCAGTTAAATTCTGCTTTTTCTACTCTTCCGCTGCCGGCAGCGTATATGAGCGTCCCCTCCGGCCCTCCAAAATCAATGCCATGATGAAATTTTTGCACATGGTAGAAAGGGTCGGAGCGCCAACCGTAGCCACTGGAAAAGTGTACCTTTGGGTCAGAAAGATTGATTGGCGGAATGGAGGGAATACAAAATATCATCTCCTCCTTTTCGCGCGCATACGCGGCAATCTCGTCAAACGATTTGGACTGTACATACACCTTCTTAGCGATTTTATCCATAAATATCAACGTTCTGGCCATTTGCTCCATTTGCACGTCCGCCAGCAGCTTCTCATAGTGTCCCATGTTCCCTATGCCCGATTCGCGCATTGGTAGCGGAATGGGGTCAGCCTCGAAAATGGAGCGATATACGCTGTTATCACGGTGCATCAGGTCGTTCAGCTCATTGTCGGTTTGGCGAAGACGTTGCAGCAAGAAATCGTACTTTATTTGTAGCTCCTCGTTCTGCTGCCGCATAAAAGCAGCGCGTGGTGTTTCAAAAAAGTAAGAAAAAATATAAATAACCATCGTGGACAAGGCGCAGGCAATTGATACAGCTACCAGAATACGACGAATGCGTACCCTGAATGGAATACCCAAGGTCTCATATGAAAGCGTATGCGGATTAAGCGTATAATGTTTAGCCATAGGCTACTCAAATAGTTAAATATAGGAACTACAAATATAATTCATTAAAAGCTAAAATCCAAATTCACACAACAGTCTAACTATTATACAATTAACAAATTGCGCTTATCTATTCAAAGCTGCAAGAGGCATTGTACTACAAGTATTCCAGCGTTTTTTCGAGCTGTATTCCGCGCGATCCTTTGAGCAAAATTAGCTGCCGCTCTACCCTGCTTTTCTTTAAATGCTCACACAATGCTGTGCTGTCCGAAAAGCTACGAAAAGGTTGCTCGGCAACGTTGCAAAAATGTTCGCCTACCAAGTAAACATTTGTCAACCCTTGCTGCCGAAGCAACCTAAGAATGCGCGCATGCTCGCTTTGCGCATTTGCTCCCAGCTCCAGCATATCCCCCAAAATAAGCAGCTTGCTATCGGCGCTAAGCTGCGCAAAGTTGGACACGGCAGCTGTCATGCTTGTGGGGTTGGCGTTGTACGCGTCAACAATGACGGTGTTGTGGGCTGTTTGCAGAAGCTGGGAGCGATGGTTTTGCGGCTCGTAATTTTCTACGGCTTCGCGAATATCCTCCTCTGCCACCCCAAAGTAGCGCCCTACGGCCACCGTCGCAAGCACGTTGGCAGCGTTGTAGTTACCTACCAGCTTTGTTTGCCATATATCTCCGTTGGCCATGTACAAACTCAGAAATGGGTTGCTGCCGCTTCCTGCATCCACGCGCACGTTGTTCTCGCGCAGGCCGTATGCTATGGCGTGCAGCACGCCGTGCGCCTGTAGCATACTCTTCAGGTCGTCGCTATCGCTCAGGTAAAATACCTGCCCTTGGCGCTGCG
>JAIRXY010000184.1 GCA_031268055.1 Prevotellaceae bacterium
GTGCGCCACATGCTGGATTTCCTCCCAAGCGAGCAGCGCGAAATCGTCCTGATGCGGTACTACCTGAACATGAGCTTCAAGGAAATTTCGGGGCTGCTCAACATCAACATCAACACCGCACTGGGGCGCATGCGGTATGCCATTATTAACATGCGAAAAATGGTGGAGAGTAGCAAAAAAACGCTCGTCGCGTAGGCAGCGCGGCTTTAGAGCGCCGGAAGCAAAAGCAAGGAGGCGCGCCACCATCTCGCGCTGACAAAATTGCGTCAGGCTGCCCATGTTTGCTATATGCTTAAATTCACAGCTTTATGAGTTAAAAGTTGAGGAGCGTGCATAATATTTGCAGGAAGTTGTTCGCTATGCTGCAAAAAAGTACTATCTTTACTGCTTATTAACTATTATCAACTACTGATATTGCTCAGTCATGGATAATGCACGCCACTTATACAGCTGCCAATGCGATAAGCTTTTTCAAGAGCAGGACTTTCCCTTGGACACCGACATGCTGCCTGAGCTGACGGAAGAGGTGGAACGCTTGCTTGAGGAGCTGCAGCAGCAAGAGCTGGATGTTGACCAGCGCACGCTGCAAAACGTGCTGGAATACGCGCGTAAAGCGTAGCGGTTTTGCTGCGTTTTCCGCCGTAAATATGTTATATCCCTTCCCAAAAAAAGAAAGAAATCCCAATGACACGCTGAGCTAAAAAAGCAAGCTGTCGGCAAGTGCAGACGGCAAGGCGGCGATGCCGGAGAAGGCCTCAGCCGCTTTAAAGCTAAGGCGTGCCGCGCAAAATAATTTTTTACAATGTACCTCGTTATTACCCACGAAGATAAATTGGCTGATGTGCTGCTGCGCGACAGCAGGCTTATTGCCGTTGTAGACCGCTTGGGCGTAGAGCTGGGCTTGGGCGAGAAAAGCGTGCGCGAAGTCTGCGCCGAATGTAAAATTGACGTGGATTTTTTCGTTGCCTTGCTCAACATCGTGAGCACGGAGCGCTACTACCCTACTCAGCCGCTGCAGGCGCTGAGCGCGCTACAGCTCGTAGCCTACCTGCGCAGCACGCACAAGCGCTACCGCTGCGTGCAGCTGGGCATTATTCAGGCGCACATTGGACGGCTTGTAGCGTCGGGCGCTGCCAGCAAGCATTTGCAGCTGGTGGAGCAGACCTTTGGCGAGATGTCCCGCGAATTGCTGCGCTACTTCTCGGACTTGGAGGAAATGCTTTTTACCCACGTGCAGCGTCTGTACGCGTACTGCGTGCTGCAAGCGTCGGGGCAAACGCCGCCCGACGAGCCGGCAACGCCTGTTAACTTTCCGGCGTTGCAGCAGCGCTACCTGCTGGTATGCGCCAAGCTGCACGACGTCAACAACCTCCTCGTTAAGTACCTGACGGGCGCTTTTGACCGAGCGCTGCGCAACGCCGTTATCTACCAGATTTCGGACATGAAAGCCGACCTGCACAGCTGCCTCAAGGTGCAAGAGCTGCTGCTCCTGCCTGCCATGATACAGCTGCGCAGCACGCTGACCAACAAAAAGCTCGAGGAGGTATTTCGCTACAACAGCCAAACCATAGACCTTGTCGATGGAAAAGACCTCTCGGAGCGTGAGCGCGAAGTGTTGAGGTCAGTCGCGCAAGGCTTGAGCAGCAACATAATTGCAAAGCGGCTTGGCATTAGCGTGCACACGGTGCAGGCGCACCGCAAAAATATTACCGCCAAGCTTGGCGTAAAATCGGTATCGGCGCTCACCACGTATGCCATCATGCACGGCATAATTACCTCTGAAAATTAGACGGTTTTTGGCTATTTCTTTTTTTGCGCTACCGTTATCTGAAACGCTTGAACAGAAAAACGATTTGTCCACGCCAACGGGCAATCGCAAAATTATCTTCAAAGGAATAGAGCAATCATACTGCTATGAAGAATGTAAAAAAGATGAATGGGATTAAAAAAAAACAACAAATAAAATTTATCTTTGTGCATGGTTGATTTCTCAAAAATACTGTTTCAATATTGGGGACACCGCTCGTTTCGCGCGCTACAGGAGGAAGTGGTGCAGGCAGCATACGAGGGGCGCGACACGCTGGCGCTTATGCCCACGGGCGGCGGAAAATCGGTGTGCTTTCAGGTGCCCGCGCTGGCAAAGGAGGGCATTTGTCTGGTGGTTACGCCGCTCATTGCGCTCATGAAAGATCAGGTGGAGAATTTGCAAAAGAAAGGCATCAAAGCGCAGGCCGTCTACTCCGGCATGACTAACCGCGAGATTAAAATTGCGCTCGACGCCTGCCTGTACGGAGAGTGCAAGTTTCTGTACCTGTCGCCGGAGCGCTTGGGCACGGAGATCTTCCGGGCGCTTGTGCAGCACATGAATGTAAACCTTATCGCCATCGACGAGTCGCACTGCATCTCACAGTGGGGCTACGATTTTCGCCCATCGTACCTGAAGATTGCGGAGCTGCGCGACATCCTCCCCGACGTGCCGGTGCTGGCGCTCACCGCCACCGCTACGCCTGAGGTGGCGCAGGACATCATGGAGCGCCTCCGCTTTCGCGAAAAAAATCTTCTCAAGAAAAGCTTTGAGCGGAAAAACTTAGTCTACGTGGTGCGCCAAACCGAAGATAAGCGCAAGGAGCTGCTCAAGATTGCCGCGGCCGTTCCCGGCACGGCGGTGGTGTACGTGCGCACGCGCGGGGCAACAGCAGATGTGGCGAGCTTTCTGCGCGAAAACGGCTTTTCGGCCGACTCCTACCACGGGGGCATGGGCAACGAGGAGCGTAGCCGCAAGCAGGACGAGTGGAAAAGCGGCGCAACGCGCATCATGGTGGCAACCAACGCATTCGGCATGGGCATTGACAAGGCCGACGTGCGCTGGGTAGTGCACATGGAGCTGCCCGATTCGCTTGAGGCATACTATCAGGAGGCGGGGCGCGCCGGTCGCGACGAAAAAAAGGCCTACGCCGTGCTGCTCTACAACAACATGGATAAGGCGTCGATGGACAAGCGGTACGCCGTTGCCTTCCCGCCGATAGAAGAAATAAAGCGCGTGTACCATGCGCTGGGCAGCTACCTGCAAATCCCCACGGGGACAGGGCGCGACACGGTGTACGACTTCAACATGCGCGACTTCTGCACAACGTACAAAATACACTCGCTCACGGTGTACAGCGCGCTACAATTCTTGCAGCGCGACGGCTACATAGAGCTCACCGACGAGCTCAACAACCCCTCGCGCATTATGTTTACGGTTGACCGCGACGAGCTCTACAAGGTGCAGGTTGCCAACCCCTCGCTGGACTTAGTGATAAAAGCGCTGCTGCGCGCCTACAGCGGGCTGTTCTCGCAGTACTGCCCAATGGACGAAGCGTACATTGCGCACGCCATTAACCTCACGCCAAGCGACGTGTACAGCGCCATGCGCAAGTTAGCGCAGATGAAAATCCTATCGTACATTCCACGCAAAAAAACGCCCTTAATTATCTACACAGAGGATAGGCTCGACGATAAAAACCTGCGGATTACCAAAGAGAACTACGCCGACCGGAAAGCGCGCTATGTTAGGCGCACCGAGCACATGCTTACCTACGCCTCGAGCAGCGCCAAGTGCCGCAGCCAGCAGCTGCTGGCCTACTTTGGCGAAACCGACAGCTACCGATGCGGGCAATGCGATGTATGCCTTGAGCGCAACGAGCTCGACATGAGCAAGTACGAATTTGACGAGCTGCTGGCGCACATCAAAAAGCAGCTGAGCGAGCAACCGCTGAGCCTTGAAAATCTGGTAGATACGCTTCCGCAAAAGGCCGAAAAAATGCTCAAGGTTGCGCGGTGGCTGCTCGACAACGGCAAGATTAAGGAAAAATCAGGCGGCCTAAGCTGGGCAGGCGGGGAAAAGTAGATTTTTTGCTGCGCCCCCTCTCCCCTACCCGCCCCAAGAGAGGCGCCCTGCTTGCCGGACAAATGGCTATTTTCCAACAAAAAGTCCGGGCTACAAGAGCAACCCGGACTTTCCTGTCTTTTTTTGGCGTGCTACGCGTCTTTATTTTTATTAGAAATAGAATAGCATAAAGATATTTCCGCCAACCAGCGTCTTAACGCCAAAGGAGCTGGCCAAATCGCCTACATTCCTTGACCTTACCGTAAATTCGTTCACTGCGCCGTTCTCAACCCGCTGGCGGGTAAGCTCATCCTGTCCATGCGTGGAGGCTGCAAGAGCGAGGTTTAGCTCTCCGCCCAGCGACAGGTGGCTGGCAACGAAGTACTCAACGCCAACAAAAGCGCCCAAGCTAAACCTAAAATCCATTCCTCGCTTATTTTTTATGCTGCGCCCATTCTGAGCGCCGGCAAAGCTGGCCGAAGAAGGCGTAGGGTTGGCTACGGTCATGGGGTTGCCATACTCGTAGGCGGTCTTGCCGCGGCCTAAGCCAAAGCCAAGCTCGCCACCCCAAAATCCTTGCACGCGCCCGTGGCCACGGCGAAGCTCGTAGCCTAAGTAGAGCTCAACGTCCGTGCGGACGTTCTTCATATTGTCAACGACGGTAGCGCTGGGGTTGGACGCAAAAACCTCATCGTTCCGTACGCTCTCCTTGAAAGACTCTCTGTAGGCGTTAAGCTTCAGCTTGGCGCGAATAGCGCGGTTGTCCTTCAGAAAGTACTTGCCGTAGAAGCCTTGGTCTTTGAGGCCAAAAGTGGGAGCCGTAGCCCCGCCGTTAGAGAGCAGCGCTCCGGCGTAGGTCAAAAATGGGGTTGCGTCCACGCCCAGCGAGTAGTCGCCGGCCACCGGCAGGTAGCTCCGTTTTTCCGGCTCCGACTCCTGCGCCACAGCGGTAGCCGCCATGCAAAGGTACAGGGAAAATAATATTCCTATTTTCTTCATTGTGTATTGTCTTATTAATTTTTAGATGTAAAATTCTATGCTATGCAAATGCCGACCGGTTTTTACACTTCGTCGCCGGAGCTCTTGCTGGGGGTAAAAACGCCAACAACCGTGTCGGAGATCTTTTCCTGATCTATCTTTACGCGCTGGTCGGCGATGCTAAACCTCCATGTTCCGGCAACCTCCTTGCTGCTTCCGCCAACCGTTTCCGTGCGCTTACCCTTCAGGTCGTTTACGGTAAACGAGACGCTAACCCCAGCTTCGGTGGCGGGCACCTGTATTGCGAACTCGCCCTTGCTGTTGGTTGTGGTTGCTCTGGAGATTGCTCCGCTGGTAGCGCCTGCGCCGGAGCTCAAATCGCTGTAAGAAATGGTTGCAATAATAGCTACACCGGCAGCGCCTGTGTACTTCTGCTTTGCTGCGGTGAGGTCGTCGTTCACCAGCAGCGTACCGTAAATGGTAGCCTGCCTTTCCGGAGCGTCATACGTCAGCGGTTTTGCGGGATCTTCCTTTGTGCAAGAAGCGCCAAACGTCAGTACGGCTGCAAATGCCAATACGTTAAAAAAAATTCTCTTCATTTTCAATTTTGTTTTTTTGTTATACATAAAATGATAAATCGAAATACAAAAGTAGCAATTAGAATACAAATTGATACCAAAACGAGCATTTTTATGACAATTTCACCCGATTAAACAAAAGCTTTACAGAGAGCTATGGAGGCTTTTACAGAGAGGCACAGGGGGTTCGCAGAAAACCACGGAGGGAACTTGCAAATTATACTTCATGCAGCATAAATTTGTGCATAGCTATATTGTCATTATATTTTGGAAACTATTACTCTTAATTTTACGAATGCTTAACGTGATATGTTTACAAATAATCATAGCATCTGAAAGGGTGCAATCCAAACGATGAACTTTTTTATCGGACAATAATGATTCAAAATTCAAAATTTCTTTCAGCCCATTTCTCAGGTTGGCAAGGCGTCAGCGGATAAAGGGAGGATTTATTCGTAATTCGTAATTTCTAATTCCTAATTAAAAAAGTTTTTGTCCGCTCGCCCTAAAAAAAATGCTAATCGTAGCCATCAGATTTGAAATTATGCTTATCTTTGGGAGTTTATCGGGGCAACCTGCGTTTGAATTTGAACGCTGGGAAGGCCGAAAGTCTTAACTGTTGAATCGTTGAAAAGAAATGCAAAGCTTAGTTTCCATTACTGATTTTTCCAAGCAGGATATTCTTCAGGCGCTGGAGCGCGCCGCAGAGTTTGAGGCTAACCCCAACCAGCCTCTGCTTAGCGGAAAGGTGGTAGCCACGCTGTTTTTTGAGCCTTCCACGCGCACGCGCCTAAGCTTCGAAACGGCCATCAACCGCCTTGGCGGGCGCATCATTGGCTTCTCCGACGCCAGCAGCACCAGCATCAGCAAGGGCGAAACGCTCAAGGATACCATCATGATGGTGGCCAACTATGCCGACCTCATTGTCATGCGGCATCCGCTCGAGGGCGCAGCGCGGTACGCCGCCGAAATCTCCCGCGTACCCATCATCAACGCCGGCGACGGCGCTAACCAGCACCCCACGCAAACGCTCCTCGACCTCTACTCCATACAAAAAACGCAGGGCACGCTTCACGGCCTCAACATCGCTATGGTGGGCGACCTCAAGTATGGCCGCACGGTGCACTCGCTGCTGCAGGCCATGAGCTTGTTCAACACACACTTCAACTTTATTGCGCCGCAAGAGCTTGCCATGCCGAAGGAGTACAAGCAGCTGCTCAAAAGCCGCAATATTGCCTACGAGGAGCACTCCGAGCTGGCCGAGCACATCGGCGAGGCCGATATTATCTACATGACAAGGGTGCAGCGCGAGCGATTTCTCGACCCAATAGAGTACGAGCGGGTGAAAAATGTGTACGTGCTCCACAACAAAATGCTCCAAGATACCAAGCCCAACGTGAAAATCCTGCACCCTCTTCCCCGCGTCAACGAAATAAGCGCCGACGTGGACGACAACCCCAAGGCCTACTACTTTGCGCAAGCCGGAAACGGCGTGTTTGCGCGCATGGCCGCAATCTGCAAGCTGCTGAGCTACTAAAATTTGAATTTATCGTTATGAAAGAAGAAAAGCATCTCAAGGTAAGCGCTATAAAAAACGGCACGGTGATTGACCATATTCCGGCGGGTAGCCTGTTCAAGGTGGTGGAAATCTTGGCGCTCAACCGCTGCAAAAGCCAGCTGACGCTGGGCAATAACCTCGAAAGCAAGCGGCTGGGCACAAAGGCTATCATCAAGGTTGCCGACCGCTTTTTTGCCGACGACGAAATAAACCGCATTGCGCTGGTGGCGCCGCAGGCAAAATTCAACATTATCAAAGACTACGAGGTGATGGAAAAGCGCACGGTGGAGCTTCCCGATACCATCGTGGGCATTGCCAAGTGCGTGAACCCCATGTGCGTCACCAACCATCAGCCCATCCCCACAAAGTTCAACGTTGTTTCAAAAAAGGATGTGCTGCTGCAATGCTGCTACTGCGATAAAGTAACCGACCAAGAGCGCTTGGTCATCATCAAAAACGAATAGATAGCGCGGCTGCCGCCCTGCGCGCATCCGCCGCATACCATACAGCGGGCATGTCCGCTAAGCATACGCGTGGACGAGGCTTACATGCAAGCCGAATCCAACTCTTAAACGGTTATTCAAAAAAAAATGAAAAATCTAAAAAACATTGCAGCTATCATGCTGGGAGTAATGACTTTGGCTTTTGGCAACGCCTCGGCGCAAGCTACACAGTCGTTCTACGATTTCAAGATAGAAACGCTCGATGGCAGGCTGGTAGACCTGAGCACGCTGCGCGGCAAAAAAGTAATGGTGGTGAACACTGCCTCCAAGTGCGGCTACACCAAGCAGTACGCCGATTTGCAAACCCTGTACGAGCGGTATAATGTTCACGGATTGGAGATTGTAGGCTTCCCCGCCAACAACTTCAAAAATCAGGAGCCGGGTACTAACGAAGAAATTGCCGCCTTTTGCAGCACAAGCTACGGTATAACTTTTCTCATGTCGACCAAAATAGACGTTATAGGCGAGGAGCAGCACCCGCTCTACCGCTGGCTAACCACGAAAAGCGAAAACGGAGTGATGGATAGCGAGGTGAAGTGGAACTTCCAAAAGTACCTGATAGACGAAAACGGTAAGCTGGTAGGGGTTGCCTACTCGAAGGAAAAACCTGACAGCGACCGTATTGTGAACTGGATAAAATCCGGCGAGCTGAAAAAGTAGCTTCCCTCGACAGCAAGCGCAGAGCGCCTGACGGGTATTGGGGATATCCCCAATATCCGTCAGGTACCCAACACCACTACGCATACGCCTGCCATCATGCCGCAAAGGATGAGCAGCTTGCGCCACAGGTGTTGCTCCTTGAAGAAGATAGCGCCCACCAAAAACGGTATCACAACGCTGCAACGGCGCAGCGCCGACACAATGGCTACCAGCGACTCCGGCTCGGCAAGCGCGTAAAAGTACACAAAATCGGCCACGGCAAGGCAAACCCCAATGAGCGGAATAGTCCACCGAAAGGTGAACTTGTTCTCGCGGCGCACCGGCCACCACTTGAGCAGCACAAACGGCAGCAAAACCACCAGCATGTATATGCAAAACCATGCCTGCATGGTGTTTTTAGGGATTCCCAAGTTGGCCAGCAGGTACTTGTCGTACAGCCCGCTAACGGCAGCAAGAAAGGTGCCAAAGTAGAGGCAAATCATCCACTTGTTGCGCACAAAAGAGATGTTTTCCATCTTACCCGTTTTTGAAAACAGCCAGAAGAAAACCACCGTAACTGCCACCCCCAGCCACTGCATGGCGTTGAGCGATTCGCCCAGCAGCGTAACCGCCCCCAGCAGCGTGAGCAGCGGCGAGGTAGCGCGTATGGGCGACACAATGGTGATGGGCAGGTAGCGCATGGCGTAGTACGACAGCAGCCACGAGGCTCCCACAATGGTCGATTTGACAAACGTAACCGCGTGCTGCCACCACATCATGCGCGGCATGTAAAGCAGCGAGAGGCTATCGGGGGCAACCTCGGAGATAATAAGAAAGGGTACAAACACAAGCGCACCCGACAGCGAGGCAAGGTAAAGCACCGGCAGCACGGCGTTGTCGCGCAGCGACAACTTTTTCAGCACATCGTATCCTCCCAGCAGCAACGCCGAAATAATCGAAAGAGAAATCCACATAAGGAATTAAGAATCAATATTGTTCGATAAAAATTAAGAGTGTTTTTTTGCGGTTGTAGCTATCTGGTTATCATTAGCGGATTTTATCGGTTTTTTTGCGCTCTCGGCTCTTTAACCTGTCCGGTAGTAATCCTGCAAAAAATCGATTATTTGCAGCAGGAACTGCTCGGTTGTTTCGTGCGTGGGCAGCAGCGAAGAAATATTTATCACCTCGTCGGGTACCGAGGCAATACCTTTGCCGCGCGCTGCGGGGTTGCCCTTTAGCGCTTGCGCAAGCCATTGCAGGTTGGTGTTGTGGAGCAACGTACCGTGAAAGAGCTGCCGACGGTGCGACACGTGCGAGGCTGTTCCCGAAACCTTGTACCTGCCGCACCTGATTTCTTTTCTGCCACCCACCGCTGCCTCCACGCCCATCGCCCTCAGCGCGGCTACCATCGGAGCGGTGAAGTCGCGGTCGAGCGCGAGCGTCCCGCCTGCGCTGTTCACAATAAAGGCATAGTTGATATTTCCTTCATCGTGGTAAACTGCGCCCCCCCCCGAAATTCTACGCGCTATTGCGATGTGGCGCTCTTCGCAAAAGCGGCAGCTTACCTCGGCGGCCACTGTTTGGTGTCGCCCCACAACAACGGCGGGTGAGTTGATGTACAGCAGCAGGACATCCTCGCCGCTCTCTTTCAGCAGGCGTTCCTCCAGCGCACAGTTGTGGAAAGGGTCGCTCCACGGGCTTCGTACAATCTGCATGGCGCAACGCTTACTGCCCTACCCTAAACGCCACGCGCAGCTCCTCTACCTGCTCATCGTTGATGGGGTGCAGCTTGCCGATGGGGGTAGCCATAATCAGCGATTTGGCGCTAAACTCTGCCACCTCCAGCTTGTCGAACGTTTGCAGCAGCTTGTCGCCGGTAACCAGCACAGAGTCGTTGCATAGCAGCGCCGCAGGAACTTTTTTTACGATGTCCGATATTTCCTGCGGATTTTCAAACTGTACGCCAAAAGGTACTTGCGGCACATCTTGCAAAAAAATCCAGCTCTCTGGGATGGTGCGCACGTCAAACTTTACGCCCGACGTGCAGAATCCCATCAGGTTGGGCGATTGCGTGAGGATGATAGAGTTGATTTTGGGGTTGCTCTGGTAGATAAGCTGGTGCAGCGCAATGGAGCGGCTTGGGTTTTTTCCTGCCTCCACCATGCCGTTCTTGACCTGAACAATATGCTCCGGCTCCATGTCGAAGCGCGGTACGCCCGCCGGCGTAATGAGAAAATCGTTGCGCTGCCAGCGCACAGAGATGGTGCCGTAGGTGCTTATCATCAGCCGCTGGTCGCAGGAGCGGCGTATCATCCGGCAGATTTCGGTGCGGATAGCGCGCTCCTCGGAGGGATAGGTAGCGCCCATGAAGCGCGGGTGCGACGTATTGAGCGCCTGCTCAAACTGGTCAATTTGCGTATCGCTCAGGTATACGGGCTTACCCAGCGTGTGCGCGTTGAGGATAGTACGGGCGCACAGCTCCAGCGTTTCAAAGCGCTGGTAGGCGTCCATCAGGTCTTCTCCACAGAGCGCCACGCCGTGATTCTCCATAATAACAGCCTTGTAGTCGGGGTGCGCCTTAAACTCGGCGGCAATCTTGTCGCCCAGCTGCTGGCTACCCGGCAAATCGTAGGGGGCAAAGCCAATGGAGCCGCACACCTTTTTGGCTTGCGGAATAATATTGGTGTTGGGAATCTGGTGGGCAATGCTGAACGAAACCAGCGCCGGCGGGTGCGCATGGATAACCGCCTTCATCTGCGGCCGCATGCTGTATATCGCCTTGTGAAACGGGTACTCCGACGAGGGTTTATGCAGCCCTACAATGCTACCGTTGGATTTTACGCATACAATATCTTTGGCTGTCAGCGAGCCTTTGTCGATGGCGCTTGGCGTAATCCACATATCGCCGCTCTCGTCCATGATGGAGAGGTTGCCCCCCGAAGTGGTGGTCATTCCGCTGCGGTAAATGCGGCTAATGATGACCGTAAGCTGCTCCGCTGGGTGCATCAAGGTTGTATCAAGTTGTTTCATGTGCTGAAATGCTGTTTTTGTTTCTGTAAATTTTAGTACAAAGATATTACTGAATTTTGAATCTTGAATCACTATTGTCCGATAAAAATTAAAACATTGTCCAAACAAATAGCCATCTGAGTATCTTCCACAATCCGGACTATAGCTTAGACAAATGGCGGCGTAAGCCTATTCTTAATCACTATTGTCCGATAAAAAAAGGTAAATATCTCGAAAGCGCCAAACCCAGCTTGGATTGCGCCCTTTCGGGGATATAGCCACCCTAACAGGGTCTAAAACCCTGTTAGGGTTTGACAGTCAACCCTTGAGCCGTCCGCTACGCTATTGATGGCCGCCCTTTCAGGGCTGAAAGCCCTGAAATCATTAGCGTAGGG
>JAIRXY010000187.1 GCA_031268055.1 Prevotellaceae bacterium
TGCATACTGGGTCTCGTTTGAAAAACGAGCAATTGCAACCTTTCGCTTCAACCCCGGTTCCTCTTGCTTAACAGCCTGAACTTGAGGTTCAACTCTCACAACTTTTTGTTGAGTTGAGCATCCGTGCATAAATATCAAGATTGCACTTGACAAAAAAATAATTTTTCTCATTCTCTTTGTTTTATAGTTAAATAGCACACATTCGCGCACCAGCGCATCAGTAATAATATGCCTGTAAAATTACACATTTATTCCAAACGATGCTACAATAAATTTTTATTTTCAAAAAATATAGCTGTTTTGTCAGCTACTCATCTTCTTCTTCATTTGTATGTAATACCTAAAAATATCTAAAATAAAAATTGTATATATCAGATAAAATGCCTATTCACGCAGTGTTAAAAAAACAAGCATCATCTGATATATGCACACCAACGAGTATGAAAAAATTATTATTCAAAGTCGGCAAAGTAGCAAAAATTTCATGTCAGAAAAATTGACCATGTATTTCAGGGTTGGCAATTATCAATGGCTACGTCAACCACCTTGGCGTATTTCAGCAGCTTGATCACGTGAATGATATTTTTATAGCAGCTTTCCGTTAAGGAGGTGGACAGCGTTCGAAAAACGGTTGTAAAAATGTCGAAGCATTACCTTATATGCCAAAGAATTAGGAGTAGTTGGCGAATAAAATTTCGATGGTCACCTGAAAATTTTCTGCTCAGGGAAGCAAAATAGAAACAATTTGCCACAAAGTTAACCGTTGAATGGCATAAAAAACTGCTGAGCATTGCTGTACAAAGTCATTTTAGGAATTTAGGTATCACTTTTTCGCTTGAGGTGAAAAATTTTTGCGGCTCTGAGATATTTGTTGTACTTTTGAACAGTAGCATAGTATTTTGTGTTGTTTAGTTTTGTTCTACGACATAAAGCTGATGAAGGACAGCTATTTAAGCAAATTGCATGCTATTTTTTATTGTAAATCAGCAAGTTTTGAAATTTACGAAAGTTTAGTTAGAATATGAAAACTCCTACCATCATAGCCAACGATATCGGCCTAAAGCCCTACGAAAGTGTAATTTGCAGGCGCATTGACAAGGCAAAGCAGGCTGAACAAAACCTCACAAACGGTAAGCCGCTGAGCGAAATCGCCAACAGCTACCTGTACTACGGCCTGCACAACACCGGTCAGGCGTGGGCGCTGCGCGAGTGGGCGCCAAATGCTCTGTATGTTTACCTCATTGGCGAGTTCAACGGGTGGAAGCCCGATAGCCGCTGGGGATTCAAAAATATTGGCGGCGGAAAGTGGGAGCTGATTCTCCCGCAGGAATCGCTACGCCACGGCGACCTCTACAAGCTGCTTATCGTTTGGGAGAACGGCAGCGGCGAGCGCATCCCTTCGCACTGCCGCCGCGTGGTGCAGGATGAGAATACGCATATTTTTTCGGCGCAGGTGTGGCAGCCGTCACCATACAGGTGGAAAAATGCGCCGCCCAAGCGCGTAAAAAACCCGCTTATATACGAGGGGCACGTTGGCATGGCAACAGAGGAGTACCGCACGGGAACTTACACCGAATTTGCCAAAAACGTGCTTCCGCGCATTGCCAAGCTTGGCTACAACGTTTTGCAGCTCATGGCCATTCAGGAGCATCCGTACTACGGGTCGTTTGGCTATCAGGTATCCAACTTTTATGCGCCCAGCTTCCGATTTGGCACTCCGGAGGAACTCAAAGCGCTGATTGACGAAGCGCACGGCTTGGGCATTGCCGTCATCATGGACATTGTCCATTCGCACGCCGTAAAAAACGACAACGAGGGGCTAAGCCACTTTGACGGAACGGAGTACCTGTATTTTCATGCCGGCGCGCGCGGGCAGCACCCCGTGTGGGATTCGCGCTGCTTTGACTACGGTAAACGAGAGGTCGTCAGCTTCCTGCTCTCCAACTGCAAGTACTGGGTGGAGGAATTTCATTTTGACGGGTTTCGCTTCGACGGGGTCACCAGCATGATGTACCTGCACCACGGCATAGGCGTGGACTTTGTGGACTACGGCATGTACTACAGCGCGCAGTCGGACGAGGAAGCCATTACCTACCTCACCTTAGCTAACAAGCTTGTGCACGAAATCAACCCTGCCGCGCTGTGCATTGCCGAAGACGTAAGCGGCATGCCGGGGCTGGCTGTACCTATCAAAGACGGCGGCATGGGCTTTGACTTTCGCATGAGCATGGGCGTGGCCGACTTTTGGGTAAAAACGCTTAAAGCAAAAAAAGACGAGCAGTGGCACGTAGGCGACATGTTCTACGAGCTCACCAACAAGCGCACCGACGAAAAAACCATATCGTACGCCGAATGTCACGACCAAGCTATGGTGGGCGATAAAACTATTGCCTTTTGGCTTCTCGATAAGGAGATGTACACCGGCATGAGCGTGTTTGAGCCGAACATGCTTGTGGATAGAGGCATTGCGCTGCACAAGCTTATTCGCTTTGTTACGCTGGCAACGGCGGGCGATGGCTACCTCAACTTTATGGGCAACGAGTTTGGCCACCCCGAATGGATAGATTTTCCGCGCGAGGGAAACGAATGGAGCTACCACTACGCCCGCCGGCAGTGGAGCCTTGCCGATGACACCAACCTGCGCTACCGCTTTCTATTAGCGTGGGATAAGGCCGCCATTGCGCTGGCAAAAAAGGAGAAGATTTACGGCGAACGGCCTTTTGCCATTGTGCAGAACAACAGCGA
>JAIRXY010000021.1 GCA_031268055.1 Prevotellaceae bacterium
AAATGCAACGCTCCAAGGCTAAAATCATCCGGCTGTACGTGGCTCCGGGCAACCGCCTGAGCATTTACCGGCAGGTCAAAAATCAAGGTATAGTAAGCCTCAAGCCCCACGAGAAAGCCAAAATCCGCATTGCCCTCACCGACGACGCAGGCAACAGCACGCTGCTGGAGTTCTGGGTAAAGCAAGCTGCCAACGCAGCCCAAAAGCCAGCTGCAAGCACGCAGGAAGTCTTGCTGTGGTTCAAAAACAACACCTGCGAGGTTGGCGGATTCAAGGTAAATATTCCCACGGGCGCGCTCTACGAGTCGAGCATTTTTGAGCTGCAAGCCACGCCGCCAAGCCACAACAGCATTTCACCCGTATTTTACGTAAAGCAACCGGCAACGCCGCCGCACCGCGCCGTGAGCATCTGCATCAGGACAAGCGTTCCCGAGCGCCTGTGGACAAAAGCAGTAGTAGTGCACATGGACGACGACGGCAGCAAGAGCGCTCTTGCTACCACCCTCCAACTGCCCTACTTTACCGCCAGCAGCCGCAGCTGGGGATACTTTTTTGTGGAGATTGATACCGTGCCTCCGAAAATTACGCCCGTCAACTTTACCAACGGCGCTCGGCTCGGCAGCGCCCAGCAGCGCATTACGCTCAAGGTGACGGATAACCTTAGCGAAATAAAATCTTACGCGGGCTACGTGGACGACCGCTGGGCGCTGTTTGAGTATGACAGAAAAAAGAGCCTCATGCACTACTACATCGACCGCTCGCGCGTGAAAAGCGACGCGCAGCACGACATTATATTCATGGCCTCCGATATTGCGGGGAATAGCAGCATGTTTACCTGTACGCTGCATTTCTGAGGGGGTAAAAAGTTTTTTTGTGCCGCAAATTCACTACTTTTGCATTTTTGTATTTTTGTTCAATTCCCAAATAGTAAATAGCAAGTCTCACAATGTCAGACATTCTTTCATCCCTCAACCCTGTTCAGCTCGAGGCTGTGGAGAGCTACCAAGGCGCGTCGCTGATTATAGCGGGCGCAGGGTCCGGCAAAACGCGCGTGCTCACCTGCCGCATTGCCAACATGCTGGCGCACGGGGTGCCCCCCTCTACCGTGCTGGCGCTCACGTTCACCAACAAGGCGGCCGCAGAGATGAAGGAGCGCATCACGGACGTAGCGGGCGAGAGGGCGCGCTACCTGTGGATGGGTACTTTTCACGCTATCTTTTCGAGAATACTACGCTACGAGGCCGAAAACGTAGGCTTCACCTCGTCCTACACTATTTACGACACCGCCGACAGCCGCAACCTGCTTCGCGCCATCATCAAGGAGATGAAGCTGGACGAAAATGTGTACAAGGTAAACGATGTTCACGCCCGCATTTCGATGGCCAAAAACAACCTCATAACGCCGCAATCCTACGCCTCGAGCGGCAGCATTAGCGCCAACGATACGCAGGCGCGCAAGCCGCACATGGCCACGATTTACGCCGCCTACGCGCGCCGCTGCATAGCCGCAAATGCGATGGACTTTGACGACCTGCTGCTATTCACCAACATCCTCTTTCGCGACCACCCCGACGTGCTGCAAAAGTACAGCAGCAAGTTCAGCTACGTGCTGGTGGACGAGTATCAGGATACCAACTACGCGCAGTACCTCATCGTAAAAAAGCTCACGAGCGCGCACCGCAACCTGTGCGTAGTGGGCGACGACGCGCAAAGCATATACTCCTTTCGCGGAGCAAAGATTGAGAATATCCTCAACTTTCAGCGGGATTTTCCGGAGTGCAGAATCTTTAAGCTGGAGCAAAACTACCGCTCCACGCAAAGCATAGTGAACGCAGCCAACAGCGTGATAGCGCAAAATTCGGGGCAGCTCAAGAAAAAATGTTTTTCCGCTGGCGAAAAAGGCGAAAAGGTGGGCTTGCTACCCGCTTTTACCGACCAAGAGGAGGGCTTTCGCGTGGCCGGCGACATTTCGGACTACCTCTACGGGGCGCAGGCGCCATACAGCGATTTTGCCATACTGTATCGCACCAACGCACAGTCGCGCATTTTTGAAGATTCGCTTCGCCGGAAAAATATACCCTACCGCATTTACGGCGGACAATCTTTTTACCAGCGCAAGGAGATAAAAGACCTCCTGTCGTACCTTCGGCTCATCATTAACCACAACGACAACGAGGCTTTCAAGCGCATTGTGAACTACCCCCGCCGCGGCATTGGCGATGCCACCGTAGCCCGCCTTGAGGAGCTTGCCGCGCAAGCCAACCTAAGCATGTGGGACTGCATTTTGGGTCTCACGCCGGAGCAGGCGGAGATTCGCGGCGCAGCCTACAAAAAGGTATCGCAGTTCCTGCTCATGATTAACGCCATGAGCGACAACGCGGGCAGGCAGGAGGCCTACGAGCTGGTCAGCGCGGTAGCGCAGCAGTCGGGTATACTTGCCGAGCTGCGCGCCGATAAAACGATTGAGGGCATTGCCCGCTTAGAGAATGTGGAGGAGCTGCTGAACGGCGTTAAAGAATTTTGCGAGCGCTATCAGGAGGAAAACGGAGAGCCGCCCGTCATTGCGCAGTACCTTGAGAACGTATCGCTGCTCACCGACGCCGATAAGGAAAAGCCGGAGGAGGCCAACACCGTTTCGCTGATGACGATACACTCGGCAAAGGGCTTGGAGTATGCCTACGTGTACATTGTGGGAATGGAGGAAAATTTGTTTCCGGGCAAGCTGGCGATGATGTCCTCGGTGGAGCTGGAGGAGGAGCGACGGCTATTCTACGTGGCGCTCACCCGCGCTAAGGTAAAGGCTACGCTCTCGTTTGCGCAGTCGCGCTACCGCTGGGGAAAGCAGGAGAGCAACCCGCCAAGCAGGTTTATCAGAGAAATAGACCCTGCCTACATTGATGTTACCTCCATGTCGCTTGACGAAGACTCGTTCTCGCAAGACCCCGACGACTACACGGAAGGCTACTACCAAGACGGCCTGCCGCGCTTTGCCCCCAAAGCGTCCAAACCTTCGCTGGCGCGGCAACTCCGCAAGCTTCCCGACAGTACAGCGGAGGCAAAGCAAGACCTGCCGCGCTTGCGGCCGGTTGACTTTGTGCCCAGCCAAGCGGGTAGCATCACCGTTGGCGCGCTGGTAGAGCACAAGAGCTTTGGGCGAGGCGAAGTGCTGGCCATAGAGAGCGCAGGCGGCGACATAAAAGTAACCGTCAACTTTAAGCTCGTTGGAAAAAAGACGCTGCTGATGAAGTACGCCAAGCTAATGCTGGTGAAGTGACGGGAGGAGCAGAATGGCTTGTCTTTTTTCAGCAAGGACAATTTTTTCCATTTGGTTTATGGCGCTACCAAGCGCTTTTATGCCTTTCTGTTTTTCCTTAGCGCATAACTACTCTTGGTATATTCGGATTTATTTCGCTAACCTGCCTCTCAATTTCTAAAGAATGTATTGCGCTGCATATAACTACTGTACCGCTAAAATTCTTAATTACATCGGCGGAATTTATTTTTTTACCGGCGCACTCCTGTCCCTGCTTTGAAGTGTCGTTGTCGACAAAACAGACAATATTGCATTTTGACAAATCTGCAGTGGCTAACATTCTGCGCGTGTAGCTGCCTACCCCAAATACAATAACTTCTTTTTGAGAGGTAACCAAATCGGCAATAAGCATGTTTTCGTCCTCGAGATTTTTATTTGACAGCTCAATATACTTCACAATAGAGCTGTGCGCAGCAGATGAAAATGTTTTCTCAAAAACGGTGAAAATAGCAGGGTAAAGCTCATTATCGGAAACGCCCAGCTCTTTACTGCCCGATGTTACCGCTTTATAGCCTCCAAGGTGTCCTAAATTAGACAGCGAGGCCATATCAAAATGGTTGATATGCTCTACGTCAAAAAAATGGAAAGGGGCTTTAAAAAACTTATCGTAGCGCGCGGCGTCGGGCACTTCAACATACAGCAGCCCATTTTGGTTCTGCAATTTTG
>JAIRXY010000037.1 GCA_031268055.1 Prevotellaceae bacterium
CAGAATGACAAAAGCCACGATATTTTCCGTATCGTGGCTTTAATCCGGCGCGGCTCCTCCGCAGGAAAATCATGGTCTTTTCACGCAGCGAAACGTGTTCTTTATGTTCTTGCTATAGTGCTCTGTTTCGCCAGTTTTGAAGTTGACGGCGTAGCTCTCGTGGTTGTTGAACTTGGAGTAGCTCCAGTAATCTTGGGGTTGAAATCTTTTGCTCCCCTTACCTTGCAAGGCGATGCGCTGCCGGTATATTTCCTGTAGCTCCTCCTTGGTGGGCAGCTCCCAGTCTTCGCCTTTGGCTTTACAGAAATTTATGGCTTCTTCCCACCGCACAGGTTCTTCGTCGCGCGGGCTAATGCTGCAATCTGCGTAGCTGCTGCCGTCGTCGCAGCACTCGGAGCACCATACTGTTTGAAGCAGCTTCCTTGCCGACAGCGTGCGCCCCTCCGCTATCGCCGCTATGATTTCGCGCCTTAGCTTCATGAGGTCTTTCGCGCCGTTTTCCGTATCGCCCGACCCCATTCCCATATTTTTGCCCGTTGTTAGGTCTACCAGCTTGTAGGTGATGGAGTAGTTGCCAAAAATCTCATTGATTCTCACAAGGCAGCTGTAGTCGGCGCCTCTGGCATTTCCCAAGTCCAGCTTTTGCTCATCGGCCGCCCATCCATCTTCCTGAAAAGCAGCCTCCTCGCTTGCCGACAGCTTAAATTCCTCCCTGTTGGGTAGAACGTCATACTTGTCGCTATTAACCAAACCCTCTTCTACCGCCTGCATAAATGCATCGCTTACACTTTCGGGAACGTTTTTGCCTATGGCGGTGGCAATAACAACCTTCTTTTTTCCCTGCGCCCATGCTCCAACGGCACACGCAAGGCAAGCTATCAAGAAAACTTTTTTCATTTTTTAACGGTTTAGTTATTCTTCGGCATCTTCGCCCATGTCCTTAAACAGGGAAGGGATAACTACGTCGGAAACAAATTCGTTTAAACTTATTGGCTGGAACTGTTCTTCCATAGTGTTACGCAGTACCTCTACAAAAGATTTGCCACGTGCATCCGGATTGCCCAATATTTTGAAAGCCATATCTCTCTCTTCTTGAGGTAAACTTTCATCCCAAATTTTTTTATCAAGAGTAAGGATGTATTTGTTTATGTATCCATAATCGGTACTACGCCATCGAGTGATTCTATTTATCACATCTTCATAGATTAAATCGCAGCCATATAAAGTGCATGGCGTCCAAAAATATCTATAGGTGCCGCCAATCAGGTTGTCCTGAAGAAGCACCACCTTTATTTCGATGCTGTAGCCATAAATCGTCCGTGGTTCCTTGAGCGACTTTTGTGTTATCTTGTTTCTTTTGAGGTAGATGTCGGAAGTGAAGGGTATGGGATTGTAAATATAAATATCTTTGTACTCCTGATAATTCCTAATTACAAATTCCTCCTGTGAGAAATTCGTAACTTCAAGAACAAGGTCTGTTTTTGTTTGTTCACCGAGCGCCACATAGTCCACATCGCTCATTTTCGCGGCCACACTTTCAAAGAGCCGCCGGTCACGCGGATTATAACCTTTCTTCATCAGCGCCCTTTCTATCATCCCGCACAGTTCGTTCGTTTTTCCCGATGCGGAAACGCCGCCCTGTACGGCGTTAGGGTCGCGCACCACTACCGCCGCGCCTTTATTTTGAGCCATGAATTTTTGCAGGGAAGGGTGGGTAAGCACACTCGGCTTTTCCGGTTCCAATTTAACCATCATTTTGGTAACGGTGCTGCTGCAAGAGGTCATTACCAGCGTTCCTGCCACAACGCAGATGGCTATCTTTATTGATTTGCGTATCATAATAATTATTTTTTAAGCTATTTGTTTTGTGCACCCATTTCCTCGAACATGGAGGGTATAACCACGTTGGAGATAAATTCACCCAGCTGCTTCTTCCACTTTTCATTTCGCGTTTCCTTTCTTGAAGATTCCGGGTCTTGTCCGCCATCAATGGCTTCTTCCTTGTCCGACTTGGGAAGGCGGTAGTACAGCGTTTCGTTTTTCTTGTTGTAGGAAGTAATTTCGCAGCCGCCGTCTGAAGTGGCGCAGGGCGTGTAGTAGTATTTGTAGGTTCCGCCTATTAAATTATCCAGCAATAAAATTACTTTGATTTCTATGCTAAACCCCGTAAATGTAATAGCCGACAACTTTTTGTCGATTTTGTTGAGCGGAGTTTTGGAGCCGTTGTGGTAGTAGTCCTTAACGCGGTAGTCGTCCAGCTCAAATTGCGTAACTTCAAAGATAAGGTCTGTTTTTGTTTTTTCGTAGATAGCCTCGTAGTCGCTGTTATCGCCCATTTTGGCTACTACGCTTTCAAACACTTTCCGGTCTCGTGGGTTGTACCCTTTTTGCATCAGGCCGCGCTCAATGAGGTTACAAAGCAGGTTGCTGCGCTCAGAGGTAGAAGCGCCTCCCGATGTGGCGTTGGGGTCGCGCACTACTACCGATGCCTTCGGATTCTGGACGATAAACCGGCTTAATGACTTATCGGTATAGCTGTCCGACGACTCCTGCTTAATTTTAATAAGCTTTGTGGGAGCGCCGCATGAGCACATCAGCGCGATTCCGGCCACAATACAGGTGGCAAATTTGGTTGTTTTTCGTAGCATAGTATTTTAATGAATAAAATTTAGCGCCTACTTGATGTAAGGCATCGGCTTTCCTTGTTATGAATGTTATTTTGTTTTATTAGTCGTTATCTCTCACGCATCTGAGGTTTCCCCCCGCAGCTTTCATGTTTTTTTCTTTTCCCGTATCAAAATCAATACTGACCGACTTATACCAAATCCTAGTGTTTATCTTAGAGCTATAGTAACATTCGCCATTGTCAAAACCACCTATTTTTCCCTTTTCCTGATACATACACTGCAATTCTGTAAAAGTAGGCACCCGCCATCCTTCCGGACAAAAGCTGCTTAGCGCTTTCGGCCATAGCTCAATTGGGGTAACAATATCACCAGCCTTTTTAGCTGCTTTATGCATTTGACCCAATTTGTCATTAACAGAATACACCGACAAGTTTTGCATAGCGTCCTTTGCCTGTACTTCGCAGCCGCAACTTGTCGCTTGTGAGGCAACTTTAATTTGAGCGGCTGCCAACGGTGTACTGCTGACCTGCGCCCCACCCGGCGCTGCTTTTGTAGCTTCTTCGCCCATCAGCTCCAAGGTTAACGGCTCTACCACGTCCAGCAAATCGCTGGAGCTGACAATTTTGGTTTTTTGCTGGTCAACCGTGGCGGTTTGCACGTCAATTATCTTAACGCTAAGCATGTTGCGACCGCTCACCAGCGTTACCACCGAGAGGACAACCTTATTTGCGCCGGCCAACCGGCCGAGCTCGGTGGCTTGGCTCTCGTCTACCACATCGCTATTTGAAAAGGCCTGCTCTTTCATCACCTTGTCGAGCAGCGAGCGCTCAACAATGGTGTATTTTCCCGTATTGACGAAGGTGGAGCTGATGATTTCACGAACGGCCACTTTCGTGCCCTCGTCAACAGCGGCGCCCGAAGAGGTGGGGTCAAAAACCGCTACCCGCAGCTTTTGGCCTTGCGCAGAGAGCGCAGAGAGCGCCAGCGCAGCAGCAGCAGCCAGCATACATAAAAGCGTAAATTTTTTTTTCATTTGATTATTGTTTTGTTTTACTGATTTTTCATTCTACCCAAGGATTTATTTTTTCCGAAATTTTGGAGGCTATGTCCGATAGGGCTTTCCGCCCTGCTTTGTCCTGCGAGCTTGAGCCGCCTTTCTGCGAAATGTTGTCGGTGTAAACCGCCTTTTGCTTGTGCACGTCGTACAGCTCAACGGCAGCATCGGCGTAGCAGAATACGATAGCGCCGTTGCTGCTCAGCTGCCGGGTGGAAACGTTCAGCCGCAGGCGAAAATCGGCCTGCGCTTCTTCCTCAACAAAGCTGCACCCCTTTAGCGCCAGCTCCGCCTTCACCTTGCCGGTGGCAATGTCTACGTCCGCGCCAAGCAGCTTTTCGCGGCTTTCCACGTACACCAGCACACCTTGCGCCAGCCGCGCCTGCATTTGCGTAGCCTTACTGTGCAGCGCTTCCAGCCGGCCTTGCTGTAGCCCATCGCTGCTGGCGGCGTCTATGGCCGTGAGCAAGTCCTGCGCATAGCGCACCTTGTCCAGCAGGGGCGCTAATGCTTCGCACTGCTTGCGAGCTTTGGCTTTTTCGCCGCTCTGCTCCAGCTGCTCGGCGGTGTGGAGCAAACCCTCGGCCTGCTGCACCAGCATGGCAATGCTGGCCTTGTAGTATCCCGCCACCTCATACTTGTTGGCGTAGGCAAAGGCGTAAACCTCCCGCTTCCGGCTGTCGAAAAAAGCGTCGGTTTTTACGCCGGTAATTTCGACGTTGGACGAAGTTTGCACGGAGGCGTCGTAGGTCGAAGTGATGAGCTCCTTCCCGCCTACCTGCACGCTTTTGTCGCGGGTTTGCGTAGAGCCTTCTATCTTGAGGCGGATGTTCTCCGAGAGATTTTTTTGCGCTTCTTTCTTCAGCCGCTCCTGCGCCTGCGCCACGTCGTCGCCGGGGCGCAGCATTTCGGAGGCAAAACCTGTAATGAAGACGCCGGCGGGGTAGGCCTGCTCCCGCGCTGCTCTGTCTAACCAGCGGGGCGCCTCCTGCCCAAGGAGGGCAAAGGTGCACGCAGCAAAGCTCAGGGTGAGAAAAATTCGTTTCATAAGCAGTAAAATAGCTTAGCGTAATGTATTCCGGGTGGTTAC
>JAIRXY010000130.1 GCA_031268055.1 Prevotellaceae bacterium
ATGCGCGAGCTTGTTGCCGCCGACTTGCCCTTTGAAAAAACAAAAATGCTGACGGAGGAGGCTATCGCCATTTTTCAGAAGCAGGGATACGTGGAGAAAGCCCGCCTGCAACAAACGCGCGGCAAGCTCTACACCTCGGTTTACTACCTCGACGGCTACGCCGACCACTTCTACGGGCCGCTGGCGCCGAGCACCAGCACGCTGAGCAACTTTGGCCTTACGCCATACTACAACGGGATGCTCCTGATGTTCCCAAAATCGGGCAACCCGGCGGCGCTGGAGAAGGTCATAATACAGAAAAAAATGTTCGACATTTTTCAGGAGCACAAGCTGTGGGTGGATATTCTGCAAGCCGGCGCGGTAGGGCAAATCAACGAGCTGATACAGCGCAACGGCAGCGACGAGCTAATCAAGGTGTCGGAGGCGCTGCACGAGAAGAAGTACGCGCAAATTGCCGACCAGATTTCGCTGCGTAGCGGCGATATAAAGCTGGCGCTGATAGCAGGCCCCTCATCAAGCGGAAAGACAACAACCTCCAAGCGCCTGTCTATACAGCTCAAGGTGGCGGGGTTTGTGCCCAAGGTGCTCGAAATGGACAACTACTTTGTCAACCGCGACCAAACGCCGCTCGACGAGCACGGCGAGCACGACTTTGAGAGCGTCAACGCGGTTGACTTGGATCTCTTCAACGCTCACCTCGACCAGCTGCTGCACGGCAAGCGCGTGCTGCTCCCCAAGTTTAACTTCGACGCCGGTGCACGCTCCTACAACGGAACTTACATGGAGCTGGGCGAAAAAGACATCCTCATCGTAGAGGGCATACACGCGCTCAACCCCAAGCTCACCGAGGCTATTAGCCTCAAAAACAAGCTCCGGATTTACGCCTCGGCGCTCACCTTTATCAACCTCGACGAGAACAACCGCATATCAACCACCGACAACCGGTTAGTGCGCCGCCTTGTGCGCGATGCGTTTTTTCGCGGCAACAGCGCGCAGGCAACGCTACACCGCTGGGCAAGCGTGCGGCGCGGAGAGGATAAGAATATTTTTCCTTTTCAGGAGAATGCCGACATTATGTTCAACTCGTCGCTGCTGTACGAGCTCAACGTGCTCCGCAAGTACGCCGAGCCAATGCTGCACCGGGTGCTTCCCAACGACACGGCTTACGTTGAGGCGTGCCGGCTGCTTAAATTTCTCAGCTACTTTGAATTTGTCAACCCCGAGCACGAGCGCGGCATACCGCCAACTTCGGTCATTCGCGAATTTATTGGCGGCAGCAGCTTCTCGTACCTGTAAAAAATGGATTATTAGGTGACCCCTCAAGGCCTGTAGGTAGCTGCGGAAATCTATCCGGCTTGTGCCTCCTGCGCGTCGAAGTAGCAAAGCATGTCCGCACGCGGTTAGCCTCTCATTTCCTCGGTTTTTTCCCCATTTTAAACTCCAGCGTTCCGCCTTTCATAACGTCCTCGTGGCGGATGTAGCGGAGGCTGTAGGCCTGTCCGTTGAGGGAGATTGACTGTATGTAGATTTCGTCGGGAGATTTTCTCGGCGCTTTTACGGTAAACGTTTTTCCGCCGGGGAGGGCAATTACCGCCTCCTCCAGCAACGGAGAGCCGAATACGTACTCGCCGCCCACAGGGTTTACGGGGTAAAATCCCAAGCTGCCAAACAGATACCACGATGACATTTGGCCGCAATCATCGTTGCCCGAGTAGCCCGAGGAGGTGTTGTTGTACTGCTCGCTCAGCACTTTAGCCACGTAGTACTGCGTTTTGGCAGGTGCGCCTGCAAGGGAGTAGAGGTAGGTAACGTGGTGGCTCGGCTCGTTGCCGTGCGCGTACTGTCCTATAAATCCGGAGGCGTTGCCGTTCTTTTCCGTGTTGTCGGTTGCCAGCGTAAAAAACTCGTCGAGCTTGCTTTCAAAGGCTTTGCTGCCGCCCATCAGCTCCACCAGCCCGGGTACATCGTGGGGCACGTACCAGAGGTACTGCCATGCGTTGGCCTCCGTGAAGGGGTACCCGCCGTTGCCGCCATACTTCAACGGGTCAAACGGCGTAAGCCAGCGGCCTTGGTCGTCCTTTGCCCAAAAGAACTTTACTTCGGGGTTGAAGAGGTTGCGGTAGAACTGCGCTCTTTTCTCAAACCTCAGGTAGTCGTCCGTTTTTCCAAGGCGCTTGGCCAGCTGCGCCACGCACCAGTCGTTGTAGGCCACCTCCAGCGTAATCGAAACGGACTGCGATTGCAGGTTTTCGGGCATGTAGCCGTACTTTTCCCAGATGTCGAAGGGGGCGTTGGGATGAGCGCGCAGCGAAGAGTTTTTCACCGCCTCGTAAGCCTTGCTCACGTCAATATTCTTGACGCCCTTAAATATGGCATCCACCACCACGGGGATGGAGTGGTTGCCTATCATGCAGTAGTTTTCCTGCCCCCAGAGCTGCCAGATAGGTAGGTATCCGTAGTCGTCGTACTGCCGCAGGAGGCTGTTCACAAAATCGCCCGTCCGCTCGGGCTGGAGTATCGTGTAGAGGGGGTGCGCTGCCCTGTAGGTGTCCCACAGCGAGAAGGTGGAGTAGTGGGGTGGTAGGCCCTCCGGCAGGCGGCGAGTAACGTAATCGATGGTTTGGTAGTCGCCGTTGAGGTCCGAAAAGAGGTTGGGCTGGATGAAGGCATGGTAGAGCGCCGTGTAAAATATCTCCTTTTGCGCAAGGCTTCCCTTGATGCGAATTTTCGAGAGCTCTTTTTCCCACTCTGCGTCGGCTTTGTCGGCCACCCCGTCGAAGTCCCATGAGGGGTTTTCGGCCATGTTGCCCGCAGCGTTGGCAACGCTCACCGCCGAGAGCGCCACCTTTACCAGCAGGGGCGTGCTGCTCTCCTCAAAGCGGAGCAAGGCCTTTACGTTTGCGCCGTTTATGAGGTCTGCCCCGGCGTAGGCCCTGCTGCCCGACGTTAGAACGACGCTCCGGATGGGGCGCGACAGGCGGGCGTGGAAGTAAATTTTGCGCAGCTTAGCCCACCCCGAT
>JAIRXY010000197.1 GCA_031268055.1 Prevotellaceae bacterium
AAGGCTATCAAAGCCTGAGCGACCAGCTTAAGCCGGATATAATAACCGTAGCTGATGCAGGCAATGATGTTCGTACAGACGCTATTGTACGCATGGCGATTTAGCCGCACGGATTGTTGTCGAAACAGCCATTCAAGTTATTGAAGAACAAATCGATACTATTACTCCTGAATACTTGCTGCGGAATACTATCAGTCAGGCAAATAAAGCAGTTAAATCCGATTTGATTTCCATATTCCATTGAGCTGAGCTGAGTTGGGCTGAATCAACCTTCGGAAAATCTCTTAAACAATGTTGCAGCTTTGTCTACCGCTTTTTGTAGCGCGCTGGTGGGAGGCGAAAAGTATTCGGCTTTGACCTCTACGCTGCCTTTTGAAGCAACTTTTTTCCACGTGCCCGCTATTTTTGCATTGTGCAGGATGAACGGCTTAAATATGCCGTTTGAAGAAATGGCCTTGCTCTGTTGCTCCGCGGCAAACATCTCTTTCCTATCCTTGTAGCCTATCAAAAGTTCGTCGAAGGCAGGCAGCAAATAGGTAGCGCTGCCTTCTGCGGTGTGGCTGGGGCTTGTAGCGGAGCAGATGTACTCCTGTTCGTCTATTTTTTCGCAGGCAAAGTCTGGCTTGACGAATTCCAGCGCGCGCCTTGCTTCGCCTGTCGTTAAGCCCGACCACCACACAAAATCGTACAGGGTAGCGGGGCCGTGGCTTCGGAAGTACCTTGCGGCAAGCTTTGCCAGCGCCTCATCTTTGTCGAACAGCGCCGGGCTTGGCGCTTGTTCCCGAAGCAGGCAGTAAGTTTGCTTTCCGTTGGTAACCCTCCCGCTGCCTACCAGCCTGTCCAGCTCTGCGTGCAGCAGCACGTGCGCCACCTGTCGGTTATCAACGGCAATGCCGGCGTTGTTGGCTATGGAGCGTAGCGCAGTTCTCGTCAGGTGGTTGCCGCCTTGCAGCGCCCGTAGCATAACGTCCGTCGCCTTTAGGATGACGCTTGCCGACAGGCCTGTGGTGCGCTTGTCGTAGCCTTCGAGTATGGGCTTTATGCGTGGCGCGGTGAGCTGCATCAGCCAGTGAACGTCCTCCACCGCTACTATATGCCACGTGGGGCGCATAATGTGCGTGCGGATAATTTCGCCCCTGTTTAGCGCATCCTCTACCTGCTGGCTTGTAGATTCCGGCAGGCGCGCGCCAATAGCCCACTTTACCATGCCGTAGTCCTGCGCCTGCATAGCGCCCATCCACGCAACAGCTTCGCGCGGCGTTTTCAGCTCGTGGGCGGCTAACAGGTGGTTGCGGAGGCGGAGAGCGACAATGTTGTTCATGTTCATGCTGAGTGTGATTTTTTTAACTTCCCTTTAATTCGCGCTTGCGCCCACGGCATAACCAGCGCCGGAGCCTGCTTTTGCAGCAGGCGCTCGGCCATATACTTCATGTAGGGGTCTACGTGGGCAAAGAACAGCTTGTAGCCCTCGCACAGCGCATTTTTATTTTTTTCGCCGTCAGCGCTGAGGTCAAACCTGTGCTTCGGACATTCGCCGCGGCAGGCAAAATAGTAACGGCAGCGGAGGCACTCGCGCGGCAGCCCGCTGCGCTTGTCGGCGCCAAACTTGAGCTGCTGCGGCGATGCCAGCATTGCCGGCAGCTCGTCGTGCTGAATGTTGCCAAGCTTGTGCTCGGGGTAAACAAAGTGGTCGCACGAGTATACGTCGCCGTTATGCTCCACCACCAGCGCGTCGCCGCAGGTTTCGGAAAACGCGCATAGCCCCGGCGGTGCGCCAACCCACTGCGCCAGCGCCACATCAAACAGCTGCACGTAGCAGCGGCCTACGTCGGAGATTACCCACTCGTCGAATACATCGCACATAAACTCCCCAAATCCTTTGGCCGAAACGCTCCACGGCGCAAGGCGCGACCCTTCAACGCCCGGAGCTGCAATGGCTTCACGGCGGTTGCTGCCAGCGTCAACGCTAACGGTGTGCTCCAGCGCAGGCAAGAGCTGCATAAATCGGCTACCGATGGACTTCAAAAATCGGTAAACCTCGGCGCCGTGCCCCTCGCTCAAGTTGCTCACCACGCTTAGCGTGTTGTACTCTACCCCCATTCGCGACATCAGCGCTACCGCCTGCATTACCTTGGCAAACGATGGCTTGTCGCCGTGCGTGCGGCGGTATGCGTCGTGAATGTCCTGCGGCCCGTCGATGGAAATTCCTACCAAAAAGCCGTGCGCTCTGAAAAACTTGCACCACTCCTGCGTTACCAGCTGCCCGTTGGTTTGCAGCGCATTTTCGATTTTTTTACCTCCGGCGTGCTGCTTTTGAAGCTTCATGGCAAGGCGAAAGTAATCCAACCCTGCCAGCAGCGGCTCGCCGCCGTGCCACACAAAGGTAACCACCGGCGATGCGCAGGAGGAAATGTAGCGCTCAATGTAGCGCTCCAGCAGCGCTGCGCTCATCTTTGCCTGACGCCGGTGGTAAATATCGGCTTTTTCCAAGTAGTAGCAGTAGCGGCAGGCAAGGTTGCACGCCGAGCCAACCGGCTTAACCATGGTGGAAAAGTTGGCCGGAGCGCTGTACCTGAGAGCGTCGGCATACGTTATGGTCGACTTGTGGGGCATCTTGAAAAATATGCGCTGGTGAAAATTTAGCGCAAAGTAAGCAAATTTTGGCAGAGCGTACAACTTTTTTCGCGATAGCAAAAAACCTTTTAAAGAATAATGCTAACTTTGCGGGAATTTCCGTAACCTATGGCAAGCAGCAACGTAAAAGAAGCGGTAGCGCAAAGCTTTTCCCTCGCAGGAGTAGAGCCTGTATCTGCCCTGTCGGAGGGCTTTCTCCTTTACAAAGCGTTCGGCAGCGACGGGCGTGTTGAGCTAATGAACGGCTATGCAAAAAAATCAGACCACAAAGATTTGATAACGATTGCGCGCTATTGGGCAGAGCAGGGAAAAGTTGTACAGGTAACAACCAATCCTCACTTTAAAAGCGCAGCATACAAGCAGGTATTCGGGGCGCTGAACGGCACTATATACGAACG
>JAIRXY010000205.1 GCA_031268055.1 Prevotellaceae bacterium
TGGCGTACGCTTTGATGAAGCGGCGTGCGCTCACGTTAAACCCAAAGGTGTTGAGGCTTTGAAGAGGGTAGGTATAAAAATTTTCTATCATTTTTTGTTATTGTTCTGAATTTAAGATAAGAAAGAAACGCCAATGGATACTCAACAGCCATTCTGCTTGGCTCGGCAAATGCTCCATCGGAGAGGAAATGCTCCTCCTTCACCTTGACCTGCCGCTTCTTCGCCACCTCCTGACGGCAACAGCCGACGGCAGCTCTACGTTTTCGTAAAAAACCCATCGGTCGTTTTCAAACCGGAGCGCATCGTAGGCGTCGTTTGGTATGTAGGTCTCGTAGCGCCCGCGCAGCTGGCTGTACATGGGCATAAGGTTTGAGAAAACAATCTGCGCTGTGCCCTCGTGGTAGCGCAGCTCCATTACGGCCTCTGCGCTATACTCAAAAATCATGCGATAGGCAACCTTGTTTTTTTTGACAAAAATAGGAGCGCCAAAGGTGCACTGCCCGCTGCTGTCTACGTTCAGCACATCTACCACTTTTTTGTTGCTAATCCCGTCGTTGCTGGGTGAAATTCCTATCAGCGTGTAGACAGGCTTGCCGGTGTGAGGATGCTGCCTGTCCACCAGCTTGGTGTATAGCGCGCCAAACCACTCGTCAGCGCTCAGCGCCCTGCCCTCAACCAGCTTGGTGTGCATGCGCTTGTCGCGCAGCGCGTGCAGCGTTGCATGTGCTGCACCGGCGTTGCTTCGCGAAAGCACAAAGCCAAAGTATTCTTGCCTGCCGGGTGTGGGTACACTCCACGTGATAATGCGCACCAACCCGTCTGCCGAGGCCACCTTGTAGAGGTACGGAATGGAATCGAAGGCGTAGAAAAAGGCCGAATCTTGACGCAGCGTCTGCGCAAGCTGCGCGGCAAAGGCGCTGTTCAGCGTTCGCTTCTGCGTGCTGTCGCTGGTTTTTGCTATGCTCCGAATGGCGACCTTGAGCGCGCGCTCGTGCTGTACGAACTCTTGGTGCGTCAGCGCGAAAAGAGGTTTTCCGGCTACGAGAAGTAAGAGCAGGCAGATTTTTTTTAGCTGAAAAATCATTCTTCCAAACATTTGTATAAAAGGTTACACACTTCGCCGATTTGCTCATCGGTAATATTTAGCGGAGGTGCAATGCGAAAGGCCGTATTGCAAAACAAAAACCAGTCGATGGCAAGCCCATGCTGCAAAGTTTTTTGAAAAAAACGCTGCACGCGCTGCGCTTCCCCCAGCTCTACCGCCAGCAGCAGCCCTTCGCCCCGCACCTCTTTCACGGCTGGGTGGGCCAGCATTGCCTCTGCCAGCAGCAGCTTTTTGCGCTCCACCTCCGGCAGCAGCTTTTCCTCCTCCAGCACCTCCACTGCCGTCAAGCCTGCGGCGCACGACACGGGGTGTCCGCCAAAGGTGGTAATGTGCCCCAGAGCAGGGTTGGCAAGGCAGCCCATCAGCTCGCCGGAGGCAACAAACGCTCCCAGAGGCATTCCGCCGCCAAAAGCCTTGCCCAGCGTCAGTATGTCGGGGATTGCGCCGTAGCGCTCAAAGGCAAACATGGTTGCCGTGCGCCCCATGCCGGTTTGCACCTCGTCGAATATGAGCAGGGCGCCCACAGCGGTGCAGCGATTGCGCAGCTTTTGCAAAAAGTCACGCTGCGGCGCAACAACGCCCGCTTCGCCCTGAATAGGCTCTACAATGGCGCACGCCGTGCGCTCGGTTATTTGCGCCAGCTGCTCCTCGCTGTTGAAATCCAGCGCGCGAACATCGGGCAGCAGCGGAAGAAAAGTTTGCTTGAATGCCTCGTCACCTGCCATGCTCAGCGCGCCTTGCGTGCTGCCGTGGTAGGCGTTGCGAAAGCAAACCATCTCGGTGCGGCGCGTGTAGCGCTTTGCCAGCTTCATTGCGCCCTCGTTGGCTTCGCTGCCGGAGTTGACAAAGTAAACGCTCGACAGGCTCTGCGGAAGCAGCGTGCACAGCTTTTGCGCAAGCAGCGCCTGTGGGCTTTGAATGTACTCGCCGTACACCATCAGGTGCATGTACTGCGCCGCTTGCCGCTGCACCGCCGCTACCACCTTGGGGTGGCTGTGCCCTACGTTGCTTACCGATACGCCCGATACCAAATCAATGTAACGCTGCCCGTCGGGGGTGTAAAGGTAAATCCCCTCCGCGCGCGAAATCTCCAGCCCCATAGGAGCGGAGGAAGTTTGGGCAACATGCCGAAGAAATAAGCTGCGTAACGATACGTGGGACATTTCCTAATGCTTAACGTCTGAAATCAATTGAATTGTTGATGGCCGCTGCAAAGGTAGCAAATTTATCTATTTTGAGGAACAGAAATTTTTTACTAAGCAATGTAAAGTAAATCGCTCACTATGGCCTATTTTTACGGAAATTTTCGCAGATTTCGCAGATTTCGCAGATAACCATTAGCAATAGAGAGCCACGTGGAAAACTTCACAAATTAGCCATTATCATTGCTCAGCAGAGCTGATGCGTGAAAGGTTAAGAGTATTGGGTAAATCACCGAGATGAAATTCAGACGAAATTCCCCGCTTGCGTAGCTTTTAAAGTTACGCCAAACGGGGAATTACGCTGAATGGAAGCTTGCTATCTTGTATCAACTCAGCTCGGCTCAGAGGTCAAAATTTTCCTCAATTTTTTTGCCCTACCGCCACCTTAACCACCTTTCTACCGGCCTTGCCTTGCGCGTCAAAGAGGTAGAGCGCGGTGTAAAGCTCATCTTCGTTGCCGTCGAGAAGCTCCAGCTGCTTGAGCCTGATGGCGCCGCCTGCCGCCACAGGGTTGGGGTAAACCGATACCTCTGCTGACTTTTTGCCCACATCCGCGCCGGCGCTATCTTCGACGTACGCAGCATCGCTGCCGCCAACGGCGGGACAGGTCATGAGGCGCTCGCCGGTGGTGGTGAGCAGGTCAATGTACATCGAATCGCGGTCGCGGAACGGGTTAAATCTTGGTAGCCCGACGTGCAACGTCGGGGCAACAAAACGTCCCCACCCTCACCGGAGGGGCGAAGCCCCGAAATCTTTTTGTTGAATAATGCGGACAAATGGTGGCGCAAGCCAATTCAAAATTCAAAATCCCCCTCCATCCCTCATGCACGCTGCGTTAGAGGCAACTCCGAAAGTGGTATTTTATTGTTTCATTTGTATAATTTAACGATATATTTTCTTTTATGCTGAAAAAAATGTATACTTTTGCCGCGTCTTACA
>JAIRXY010000220.1 GCA_031268055.1 Prevotellaceae bacterium
AATAGGAATCTTTGAGGTCTCGGAGAGTCCTGTCGTAGATGTGGTACCTCGATAGTAACTTGCTTGTAACCCTGTTCGGAGACTTATTGATTCGTTGAGATGCAGGGAGTACCCCAGCCCTCCGCCAAAACCTATGCTCAAACGATTATTTTGCGTTGGTATTGGCGCTAAACTTGAGGCTAACATGTTAATGTTGCCCGATAGCTCGTGGTAATATCTACCGGCGGCAGCTGCGGAGGAAGCATTCCAAAGCAGCAGTACGAGCACGGAAAAAGTAGTAGTTTTTTTTAGCAAAATCATAACTCATTTGTATTCAACAATTTTCAATATTATATATTCGAAACTCAATGGCTCATGGCTCAATAATTCGCAAGCCGAACTTTTGAACATTTTATTTTTGTTTAACATTTTATTTATTTTAATTTTTAAGTTTGCTCCTTGAGAGCTAATTACAATTTTCAAATCTTTTCAATCCCGCTGTAGACAGCAAACAAGCTTCACTTTGAAACTCTTTCTGACCTTTCCAGCTTACAATTTCAGCTTATCAACTTTCCGGCTGTTCGGATGCTCAATTGTAGCAAAACATGTAGTAATAAATGTGCAGTAGCATGAATGTAGTATATCTGTGCACACCCTGTAAAATAAAGGCTATCTTTTGTTTTGAACAATTCATCAACATTTCGACAGCGAATCATTAAAGGCTTGGTGCTAAATCAACAGCACAAAGGTATGCATTTTTTCATTACGAACAAAAAAATCGCAAGCTCCTTGGAAAACATTTTGTTAATAAATGTAAGCTATTAGGGTATAGGGGTGTGTATTTGTCATTTGCTATTCTGCCGTTTCAGCTTTCAACCTCCTGTTTTTTCAACCTTTGCTCCTGTAGCTGCTGGGCGTTGTGCCTGTATGCTGCTTGAATACTCGGTTGAAGTAGGAGACGTTGTCCATTGACAGCTCAAAGGCTACGTCGCGCACAGCCAGGTCGGTGGTGAGCAGGAGCAGCTGCGCCTTTTCTATTTTTTTCCTGTTGACGTACTGTAGGGGCGTGAGGCGAACTTCTTTTTTGAATATGCGGATAAAGTGGTCTTCGGTGAGGCACGAGGCGCTGGCCAGCTGCGATACGGAAATTTCTCTCCCTGTATTCTCGTGGATGTACTGCAAGCTCTTGTTTATCCGCGCGTCCTTGTGCGCCGCCTTTGCCCTTGCCGGCTTTAGGAATTTGGCTATTAGCTGCGCCAAAATTCCCTGCGTTTCTACAATGACGTGGGCGGGCATCCTGCTGTTTTGGGCAATGGATTGCGAAATGGTAGGCGCATTATCGTATAGCTCGGGGTCAAACTGCGTCAGGTAGCTCTCGGGGTTGAGCTGCACCAGCCTTTCCGTGAGCAGCAGGTCTAACGGCGTTGCCTCCAAAGTTACCGGAAAATCGTACTTGTCGAATACGGATTCTTTATTCACCGCCATTTCGTAAAAGTGGGTGTAGTAGAGGGAGAAATAGCTGCTGCACTCGTCGTCGTGGAGCGTAAACGGCGGCATGAGGTAGAGGTGGTCGGGCTCCAGCAGGTAGGTTTTGCCGCCAACGTGCGTTCTGGCCTCGCCTCCCTTCACGTAGTACATGCGGGCAAAGGGGCTGCGCACCTTTTTCCAGTTCCAGTTGGCGTTCAGCTCCGAGAATCCTACGTTTAGCAGCCGCAGGTTGAGGTTGTCAGGAAGGTTGCTCATACAAAATGAATCGTTTTTTTATTATACCACAAAAATGTAAATGTATTCATTTATTGTAGATAAGCCAAATTTGTTAAAAAAAATATCGAAAATGTGCTATATACTTATCGAAATAGTGAAAGTAAATCTTAGCTATAAAAGATATTTTTGCGAATTGTTGTACGGAAACAGCATTAAGGTTAACCGAAAAAACAAGCCACTTTTTTATTTTACTACGTATGAAAACAAGCAGATTCCAAGGCCAATGGCCTAAAATCGGTATCCGTCCCGCTATTGACGGACGCATGGGAGGCGTGCGCGAATCCCTTGAAACACAAACCATGAACATGGCCAAAAGCGTTGTTGAGCTGCTGAGCTCAACGCTCAAAAACCCCGACGGAACGCCCGTGACCTGCATCATTGCCGACGGTACCATTGGCCGGGTGGCCGAAAGCGCCGCCTGCGCCGAGAAGTTCCGCAGGGAGGGCGTGGACGTTACCATCACCGTTACCCCTTGCTGGTGCTACGGTAGCGAAACGATGGACATGGAGCCGCACACGGTGAAGGCCATTTGGGGATTCAACGGCACGGAGCGGCCGGGAGCGGTGTACCTCGCGGCAGCGCTGGCCGGCCACGCGCAGAAAGGCCTGCCTGCGTTTGGCGTCTACGGGCGCGACGTGCAGGACGCTGGCTGCACCGAAATTCCCGCCGACGTGGAGGCCAAGCTGCTGCGCTTTGCCAGAGCTGCGCTGGCGGTGGCAACCATGCGCGGAAAATCGTACCTCTCCATCGGCGCTGTCTGCATGGGCATTGCTGGCTCTATCGTCAACACCGATTTTATGGAGGAGTATCTGGGCATGCGCTGCGAAGGCGTGGACGAGGTGGAAATTATCCGCCGCATGTCCGAGGAAATTTACGACAAGGAGGAGCTTGTCAAGGCGCTGGCGTGGGCAAAGGAGCGCTGCAAGGAGGGCGAAGACGCTATCAACCGCGCCGACTTGAAGAAAGACCGCGCCGGCAGGGACAAGGATTGGGAGTTTATCGTAAAAATGACGCTCATTGTGCGCGACCTGATGACGGGCAACCCCAAGCTGAAGGAAATGGGATTTGGGGAAGAGGCGCTGGGGCATAACGCCATTGCAGCCGGATTTCAGGGGCAGCGGCAGTGGACGGACTTCTACCCCAACGGCGATTTTACGGAGGCCATCCTCAACTCTTCCTTTGACTGGACGGGTGTTCGCGCGCCCTACGTGCTGGCCACCGAAAATGACGCGCTCAACGGTACTGCCATGCTCTTTGGCTACCTGCTAACGCATACCGCGCAGGTGTTTGCCGATGTGAGAACGTACTGGAGCCCGGAGGCGGTAGAGCGCGTTACGGGTAAAAAGCTGGATGGCATGGCGGCGGGCGGAATGATTCACCTCATCAACTCGGGAGCAGCCTCGCTCGACGGCAGCGGTCAACAGTGCGGCAAGGACGGGAAGCCAACCATGAAGCCATTCTGGGAAATTGAGGAGGCCGAGGCTAAAGCCTGCATCGAGGCAACCACGTGGATGCCTGCCAACCGCGAGTACTTCCGTGGCGGCGGTTTTTCCTCCAAATTTTTGACGCGCGGCGGGATGCCCTGCACAATGGTGCGCCTAAACCTCGTGAAGGGATTAGGCCCCGTGCTACAGCTCGCAGAGGGCTGGACGGTGGACGTTGACCCCGCCGTTCACAAGATTTTGGACGAAAGAACGGACAAGGGATGGCCTACCACCTGGTTTGTTCCCCGCCTGACAAGCAGCCCCAACTTCAAGGATGTGTACTCGGTGATGAACACCTGGGGCGCCAACCACGGCGCTATCTGCTGCGGGCACGTGGGCGCCGACCTCATTACGCTGGCCTCCATGCTGCGCATACCCGTTGGCATGCACAACGTGAGCGACGACGATATTTATCGCCCCGCTGCGTGGGCGGCTTTCGGCATGGATAAGGAAAGCGCCGACTACCGCGCCTGCCAAACCTACGGGCCGCTGTACAAGCGGTAGGTGGGCCGAATGCCGAGCGCCGGGCAAATCGGCTTTTTCCAAGGCGGATATTTCGTTTCTTGCCAACATTTTGTCCCGCGAGGGGCAAAATGTTGGTAAAAATAGGTTGCCCGTCATCCACCCTCCATCTTGCATGGAGTTGGCGTGATTTTTTAAGAGAAAACAGCTAAAATAAAGAAAGCCATAAATCTGCTGCATGGAAAATTGCAGGCACTTTTTTTTAGTCGGCTGCGTTTGGTCTTTATCCGTATTAATCCGTTCAATCCGCTTCATCCGCGTGCTATAAATTGACGGCATATGGTTTTTCATTCAAAATTCAAAATTAATTCAAAATGCGCTTATCTGTTGTACCCAAGGCGTTGATTTTTCCGTTCATTCTGGTAACAACGCTGTTTGCCCTGTGGGGATTTGCCAACGACATCACCAACCCTATGGTGGCGGCCTTCAAAAATATTCTGCTCATCTCGAACTTTGAAAGCTCGCTGGTGCAGTTTGCCTTTTACGGAGGATACTGCCTGATGGCAATTCCGGCGGCTATCTTTATCCAAAAATTCAGCTACAAGAGCGGGATTCTTGTAGGGCTTGCGCTCTACTCCGCCGGATGCATTCTCTTTATTCCTGCGGGAAATGCAATGGCTTTCTGGGCATTTCTCATTGCCTACTTTGTGATGACGTGCGGGCTGGCGTTTCTCGAAACAACCTCCAACCCCTACATCCTGTCAATGGGGCCGGAGGAGACGGCAACGCGCCGCCTGAACTTTGCCCAAGCCTTTAACCCCATAGGCTCGCTAACGGGCATGCTGGTGGCAAAGGAGCTGATTCTCTCGCGCCTCAACCCTGCTACCGAGAGCGAACGTATTGCGCTGGGGGCTACCGACCCCAGCGCCCTTGCCGGCATCCAGCAGTCCGACCTCGACATTGTCAGCGGGCCCTACCTGATGCTCGGCGCGGTGGTGTTTGTCTTCCTCCTCCTTTTTGCGCTCTCAAAGCTGCCCCGCACCGCGGCAAAGGAGGTAGCGCAGCGCTCATCGACGGGCGCAATTGCCAAGCGCCTTTTGAAGAACAAGCTCTACACGCGCTCGGTAGTTGCTCAGGCGTTCTACGTGGGCGTGCAAATTATGGTGTGGACTTTCATTATACAGTACGCCGAAAATGAGCTGGGCATGAGCAAGTCCACCGCACAGGGCTACAACATGGTGGCAATGGGAATGTTTGTCTCAAGCCGCTTTGTCTGCACGTTTTTGCTGAAGTACTTCAGGCCAAGCAGCCTGCTGAAGTGGCTGGCCGTGGGTGGCATTGCGTTCACTGCGGGCGCTATTTTTATACATGGCATGGCTGGCCTCTACTGCCTTGTTGCTATTTCGGCCTGCATGTCGCTGATGTTCCCCACCATCTACGGCATTGCGCTAAAAGGCTTGGGCGACGACGCGAAGCTGGCCTCCGCCGGGCTGATACTCGCCATTGGCGGAGGCTGCCTGATGCCGCCTTTGCAAGGGCTGCTCATAGACAAGGCCGTTTGGATAGGCGCGCTTTCGTCGGTGCGCATTTCGTTTGCCCTACCGCTGATATGCTTTATCGTCATCGCGCTCTTTGGACGATGGGTGGAACGGGGAGGAATTAAGAATTAAGTGTCTTTCGCTAGGTGAGCTCGCAGGCAACTACCCCTTACGGACAATCATCAGGCGGATAAGAACCAGGGTCAACGCATTAAAAATTGACAAAATCAGGAATTGTTGACAAAAAAGGCTTTTGAATGTTGATAACTATTTGATTAACAAATATATAGATTCATTTTTTTGTTGTATCTTTGGG
>JAIRXY010000267.1 GCA_031268055.1 Prevotellaceae bacterium
TACCAAACAACATATCAGCAAGAAACGTTTCATTCGAGACGGTACACGAAATTTATTTTGTACTTCAAAAAAAGCTACCTGCTTAATTTACTTGAGGTAACAATGCGGCGCGAAATACATGGAATTTTTTACAGAACTTTATATACGTACTCTACTCATAATTACACAGCTACTCATAATGTTACTCATAATTACACAGAGAGACACAGAGCACAAGCTACTTTTTTTTGTCGACACGGGCTGCAAGTTGGGGTGTTCGACCGCCTGCGGCGGTGAGGACGGCAACTGGCGCTCTGTTGTACCCTAACAGGGTTTAAAACCCTGTTAGGGTATTCCGTCTCCACCCAAATTACGACAACAAAAATATTTCGGGGCTTCGCCCCTCCGGTGAGGGTGGGGCGTTCCGTAAACCCGACGTTGCACGTCGGGCTACCAAGATGCAACCCGTTCCGGGTTGACAGCCAGCATGATATAGAATACCGAGCAGCAACCCGCGCCCGCGGTGCACAAGCAAACAAGCAAACAAGCAAACAAGCAGCAAGCAAGTACATGCATGCATCATACAAGCGCCTATGCAGGCGTTACGTCGTGGGGCTTGTATCCTCTCACCCAGCAAACCTCCAGAGCGGCGGGAGAAAAAAGTCTGGGATTGCCCGTTACACCCGACGAAAAAGCAATGTACACCGGCTCGTCGACAATGTTGGGCGCAGAAAATAGCGTGACCCCGTTAATTTTCCAAATCATAACCTCCTTGCTCCACTCTATCGTTACAACGTATGGGGTATTTTGCTTTAGCAGGCTCCGCTTCCATGTTTCTACGTGCTGCCGCTCGCCAGCCCCGTCGCTTTTTTCGGCAAATGCGCTAAATTCGATTTTGGAGCCAATGCGCAGCACGTTCACGTGCGGCAGCCTTTTTCCCGTCCCCAGCCACATGGAGTGGTACAGGCCTTTTTCCAGCCTGTGGAAGCAGATTTTTGCCTCCACCTTGCCATACTGCTGCACGTGGCTCTGCGCGGTGCTAACAATCCCCGACGTGTACTTACGCTCTATCGGCGCAAAGCCTACTTGGTCGTTAAACCCTATCCCGCTGGCTTGCTCCCGCTTGACCAGAATTTTGAGCATATTGCCGCCCACAGCAAGGTTTCCGCCGTTGGTGTATAGGTGATTTTCGTCAGATGGCGAGTACATGATTTCGGTAGCCGCTCCAATCAGCGCCGGACGAGGCGTCCACTTGGCGTTGTTCAGCTCCGTGCCAGCAAAAGTATCTTCAAAAGTCAGCTCCCAGCGCAGAATTTCGTGAAAGCTGTTTGACGACCTCTGAAGCTTGAAGAAATCCAACACTTCCGCCGATTTGCGCAGGCGCGCAAACTCCTTCTTCATCGCTTTCCACTTCTTTTTTGAAAGCCCGCTTTGCCGTCGAGGGGTGGCTATTTGTATCGCCAGCTCTTGGTACCGCAGCAGGTTGGGTGTTTGCTTTAGCGAAATGTATTTTGCGTATTTTTTTTCGAGCGCAGCACAGCGCGCCTCATACTTTGAGGTATTTGTAATTCCACCAGCGAGGTGAAACCTTAACCGTTTAAAAAAGCCAGCCATTGTTCAACTAAAGTAATTTCAGATTACGGCAATCCCCCTGCACCGTACCAAAAGGTAAGCGCAGAGGGGTTGACAGCTTGTAATATGCACAAGATACGGTAGGCTTATCCAATCAGCTTGAAGCCCTTTCCGCGCACATTTATAATTTGTATCGACGGGTCTTCCTTGAGGAACTTGCGCAGCTTGGTAATGTAAACGTCCATGCTGCGAGCGTTGAAGTATGTGTCGTCGTTCCAGATTGTTTTGAGGGCAAAATTGCGGTCGAGCACAGCGTTTCGGTTGATGCAAAGCTGGCGCAGCAGCTCCGATTCCTTTGCGGTTAGCTTTTGCTCATCTCCGCCTTCCTTCGTCAATGTTTGCTTGGTTGAGTTGAAAGTATACAACCCTATCTGGAATACATCCTGATTTTGCGATGAATTTTCGCCCCTCGTGCGGCGCAAAATAGCCTCAACGCGGAATAGAAGCTCTTCGATGCTAAAAGGTTTGGTCATGTAGTCGTCGGCGCCAGCGGCAAAACCTTCCAATACATCCTCCTTCACCGACTTTGCCGTTAGGAATAAGATGGGGACAACGCTGCTCAACATTCGAATTTCTTTGGCAAGCGTAATACCGTCCTTTACGGGCATCATTACGTCCAAGATACAGATATCGTATCTTGCCCTTTGAAATCCGGAGAACGCGCGCTCTCCATTGGGGTAGAGGTCTATCTCATAACCCTTAACTTGCATATACTCTTTCAGAAGCATGCCCAAGTTTTCATCATCTTCGGCTAATAAAATACGTGCTTTACTTTGTTCCATAGCTCTTCTAATTTTTTTGTTTTTAATAATGGTAATTGTGAAACTAACTTTAGATTAAATATAATAGATTTTCTTCAATTAAACAAAAAACAAATGCTTCATTTTATTGAGTAGAATAACCCTTGTCGTCGTTCAAAATAAATTGTCAGAATACAAAGTTAATAATTATTTACTGCTTTAACATTTCCGTTTGCATTTTTTAACGATATTGGAATCAAAATCTTGAATGTGCTTCCTTTTCCCAGCTCACTTTCCACCCAAATTTCGCCTCCATGCGCCTCTACAATTTTCTTTACATAGCTCAGCCCCAGCCCAAAACCTTTCACATCGTGCCTATTTCCGGTATGCACCCTGTAGAACTGCTCAAATATCCGGTTTTGGTCTTCTTTTGGTATTCCGATACCGTTATCGTGCACCTGAATGAGCAATTTTCCCTCCATATTTTTTGTTTCCACCGCTATTGCAGGCTCATTTTTTGCATACTTGAGCGCGTTGTCAATGAGGTTTGCAAAGATGTTGGAAAAATGCACCTCATCGACCTCAATGGCGGCCTGCCCCGCGTTGAAGCTACAGGTTATTCCGGCGCCTGCGTTGCTGACCTGTAGGGCAAATCCATCTATCACTTTTCGCGCCAATGCGTGAAAATCAAGGCTCTTTTTGTTCAGGCGCAGGTGCCCGTGCTCAAACATCTCCAGCTGCAACGTACGCTCTACCAGCAGCGACAAGCGCCTTGTCTGCGAGAATATCATCCCGGAGAGGTAGGTGTAATTTTTTTTCTCAGCGGGCACATTCGGGTCGTTGAGCATTTCGGAGGCAAGCGTGATTGTCGCAATGGGCGTTTTTAGCTCATGCGTCATGTTGCTAACAAAATCGCTCCTCATCTGCGCCAGCTTGTTTTGCCTAAACAACGCCCACAAAGCGCCGGCAAATACAGCGAGCACAATCACCAGCAGCGCCATTGACGTAAACAGCGTAGCCCCGATGGACAAAAAGATGTAGTACATCTTTCGGGGGAACGATACGCTGAGAAAGTAGCGCTCCGAGAGCAAATCGTTCGGAAAAAGCTGGCGTACGTATGCGTCTGCTTCCGGCATCAAGCCGCTTGTTTGCGTACCAAATAGCGGCTCGCCGCCGGCGTGGTACACCCCAAACTCAAAGTCGAGGTTCAAGCCTCGCTTGCGAAATTCTACCCTCATCAGCGAGTCGAGCTTTCGCTCCGATACGCGCTGCTCGATGGGGAGCTCTACGCTAATAATTTTCTCAACAATATTATCCACCAGCACCTTCTTATAGCTGAGCTTGTCGTCAATTTTCAGGTGGTCTGACGGCCTCCTTGGTTGGCTCTGCTGCTGCTGCCGCTGCTTGTCGACATCAAGCAGGATGGTGTTGAGCTGCCCTGCTACTATGGAATCATTAACGAGCGCAAATCGCTTGCTTACGGAGTTCGTATCGAACAAATCTACCATAATCAGCTGCTGCTCCTTGCGCAGCGAGCGAATCCCACTCCTGCTAATCTTGAAAATGGAGCCTGCGTTGGAGGCAACATCGTCTTTTCTCTGAAACGTAGCTGTTCCCTTGCTTTCGTCTTCTACCAAATTGTCGATTATTTGGTAAGCGATTTCGTTTTTTTCCATGTCGTCCACCAGCTTGTCAAGCGTTGAGTTGACAAGGTTGTTGAACTCCCCTTCCTTTATTTTACGCGCCTCGCTTATCCAAAACAACTGAAAAACGACTAAACACAAAGCAGCAATCACAGCTGCGGCTCCAAGTATAGGTATCAATTTTTTTACCATACCCGCTGCTATATAATTTTTTTTCTTTTTCTTTTTCCCTAATCTGCCCATCCGCGAAGCTTACCTCTCTCTCCGCTGGCGCGAACTCTATCACCTACACTCTATCACCGTGGGGTAACAGGGTTGCCCCTACACAGATTTTTTGTACGCCGCAAAGATAATCATAATATTTATATACGCAACCACCTTTTTTAGTACAACCTTGTTATCCACAACGGGCCGTAAAGCTTGTGCTGCTTTCCATTTTCGTCTTTATACGTGAATATGTAGTAGTAAGTACCGTCGGGCAATCCGTCGCCGTTGAACTCGTTATAGTAGCCCTTTTTGGTATACACCATATTTCCTGTTCGGTTGAAAATGGTAAGCTCATTATCCGGATACGAAAGCGCAAATGGTATCTCAAAGCGATCGTTGAGGCCGTCGCTGTTGGGCGTGATGGTTGTTACATCAATGGAAGGCCCATAAACGCGCACTCTCATCTCTACATTGTTGTTGACCGTATCGGCCTCGTCGCTCTCGGTGACAACGCGCGCGCCCAGAAGACGGAAGCCTTCTTCCTTCATGCGCACCATCACCTCAAACTCCAGCACGGAATCTGCCGCTATTGCTCCAAGCGTAAAGTCTACCCTGTTCCCTACCTGCACTCCCGCAACGGGGCTGGTAACGACCTTGACAAACTCTACTCCGGTCGTCCAGAAATCGGTTAGCGCTACGCCGCGGCAGGGCACTTTACCGGCATTGCGCACCTCTACCCGGTAGGTCACATAGTCGCCCAAAGAAACGATAACGTCGCCTCGCTGCGCTTTCAGGTTAAGCCCTTCGGCGTCTGTCGTAACGCGAACAATGCTCTTTGTCACCTTGACATCCCCTTCGTATGTGACGGCTACAGTAGCCTCGCTGCTGGTATCTCTACCGCAACCGTTGCTGACCACATAGCGGTAGGCTCCGGCGTGGTAAAGGCTTCCGGCGCTCGAAATTTTCACCTCTCCGACGGCAAGGTTGCCTACGTGATTCCAAGCAATGACGCCGTCCTGTATGCTACTCATCGGGCTTCCGTTGTACAGCCACCAGCCGGACTCGGCGTTGGTTGCCTCGGCCGAGAGGAGCGCTTGAGCGCTACCGCGCACCGTGACGCTAACCGGATTCTTGACCATCCTTGGCAGCGGATTCACGGCGAGGCTTACGGTATCGGTCACTGTATAGCAGCCGTTGCCGGCCACCACAACGTACACGCCGGTATCGCTCAGCGCCGCCGATGGTATGACAAGTCGTCCGCTGTCGGCTACGGCTACCGGCGTTGCAGCAGCATTTTTGTACCAGCTGTAGGTTGCCGCGCCGCTGGCAACAAAGCTGAGGTGCACGGGCGCTCCTTCGCAGACCGTATCGCGCTTGCGCAAAGGCGCTACTGCGCTAATTCGGTAGCTTATGTCTACGCGGGCTACGGCGGTGTCCTCGCCGCACAAGCTGCTCACCACAAAGTAGTAGCTGCCCTCCTTGTGCTCACTCTCGCTGCCAACGGTAATCGTCAGGGTATCCCTCACGATACCTGCCGCGCTGCGCTGCACCCCGATATTCTTTACCAACGAGGTGTCGTGATACCAGCGAACGGCGCTCAGCCTGTCGCCCACAGCGGCTGCCGTCAGCTTGATTTGCTGAGGCTGATTTGCAGCGTAGGCGTAACAGATTTTTACGTCCTTTGGCGCTTCCAGCACCTTGGCAGGAGCGTAAATTTGCACCTTAATCGAATCGGAAACAGCTCCGCATCCATTGTAGGATACCACCCTGTACGTGCCCGCCTTGCTTACGCTCAGCGCCGTATCGCGCCCGTCGGCCACAAGCGAATCGTTGTAGTACCAGCGGTTGCGATAAAAATTGTTTACCGATACCGACAAGTCGCTCAAGTAGCTTCCGCAAATTAGGGTATCGTTGCCCAAATCTTTTCTGAACGATGGCAGGCCGCTGCTGATTGCCAGCTCCACGCTATCGGTTACAACCTTGCGGCATAAGCCCTCGGAAATCACCCCGTAGCGGTATACTCCAGCCTGACTGAACTTGTCGACTTTGACGGTAATGAAGGTGTCCTGCGCAAAGAGCATCTCCTGTCCGTTGTGATACCAGCGAATGCTTGTTCTCTCGTAATCTTTGGCAGAGAATGAGAACGTTACCTCAGCGCCGCCAGCGACTCCGCAGAAGGCCGTATCAGCAGGCTTCACCGTGAACTTTGCCCTCGGCATGGTGGCAATTGATACGTATACGCTATCCCTGAACATGTTGCATCCATTGTATACCTCCGATACGTACCAGCCTTCATCTTTTACCGTTACGCTTTGCCGGATGTACGTGGTATCGCCAGCCTTTGGCAGCAGCGCTCCGTTGTGGTACCAACGGTTGTGGAAGACGTTATCTGCCGAGTAGGTAAGCGCCAAGTTGTCGCCCAAGCAGAGCTCTATGCTGTCCTCCGCCCGCACGTTGCCGCGCGGCAGGGACATGGCGTTGCTGACAAACAAGCGCACGCTGTCGGTAAGGTTGCTGCACCTGTCGTACGCAACGTAGACGTAGTAGCCGCTGTGGGCAATATTAACGTTTTTCAGGCGCAGGGTGTTGCCTTTGCCCACCAGCGCACCCTTGAAGTACCACTCAACGCTGTCGACGTAATCGGCGCTCAGCGTAAAGTTGACGGCCGGCGCGCTTTGGCAAATGGCGGTGTCGGCAGATACCGAATTTATCTTGGCGCTATGGACAAAGCTTACGCGCGCCGTATCGAAAATGCTGCCGCAACCGTTGTAGCCTTCGGCGTAGTAGAAGCCGGTATCGCTCTCCTCCATCTGCTTGGTAAACACGCCGCCGGTAGAGGGAAGCTGCTGCCCGCCGCGCATCCACGCGCAGCGGAACAAGTCGGTTGCATTGAGCGCAAGCGTAAGGTTTTGCCCCTGACACAGCGCAAGGTCATTTTGCTGCGCAACCATAACCGGCTTGCCCGGCGCAATGTGCAGCCATACGCTGTCTACAACCGAGGCGGAGGCTGCGCTGCATCCGTGACCATAGACCTTGTAGCGATAGTATCCGCTGTAAGCAGGCGTCAGATTGCGCAAGGTCAGCGTTGCCCCCTTGCTAAGGCGCATCTCCTTGAAGTACCAGATAATGCTGTCCTCGTTCTTGGCTACCACCGTGAAGCTGATAAGGGAAACGTTTTTGCACATTGACGTATCACGCGGCTTGGAGATAATTTCGATGCCATGCGATATGCTCACGTGCACCGTGTCATACAGCGAGCTGCAAGCGTTGTAGGCCTGCACCACGAGCTGACCGGTATCGCCCGCGGTTACAGCAGCAATGCTGTACGCAGAATCGGTTGCTCCGGCGATTTCTACGCCATTGCGCAGCCAACGGTAGCCCGTAGCGTTATCTACCGAAATAGCCAGCGTTTTGCTATCCTTTTCGCACACCATAACGGAGCTTGGCATAAATACTCGCTGCTGCAAGGCTGGAGTTAGGCTTACGCGCGCAACTTTCACCGTATCGAGGTTGCAGCCATTCTTGGCAACAAACGTGTACACACCTGCATCCGATACCGTTACGCTCTTGCGCAACAGGTTGGCGGAGGTGTCGCTTAGACGTTTGCCGTTCAACTCCCAATAGAATGTATCGGCATGGACGGCTACTGCACGGAGGCTGAGGCTGTCGCCAGCGCATAATGCTTGGGCTGTGTAAGTGGCCGCGGCAATGGCGCGAGGACGAACTGTAACTTTAGCCGTATCAAAGATTGAGCCACAACCGTTGATGGCCTCTACTATGTAAGTACCGCTATTGCGAACTGACGACAAGGCTACGTAAAGCAGGCTGTCTTTAGTGGATTGCAGCACGTTGTTGTGCAGCCACAGGTATGTACGGGCGTTGTTCACGCCTACGTCTAAGGCAAGGGCGTTGCCGCTGCACTGCGATATATCGGACATGGAAAGCGTGAGCTTCGGTGGTAAATTGTCACTTACTACTTTTACGCTACCCGATATGGGATAGGTGCTGCACACGCCGTGGCCGTACACCTCGTAGCGGTAAATTCCAGAAGTGCGGCTGCTAATGCCTTTTATACGGTAACTGCTACTTGAAGATACTTTCACTCCACCAAAATACCAACTGATGCTATCGTAGTTGGTTGCCTGCACGGTGAGCATGTAGCTTTCTCCGGCACATAAGAATGTGTCGCGGCTAACGCTCTGCACGGAGACTCCGGATGCCACGCGCACGAAAACGGAATCGGTGAACGCACCGCACGCGCTGTAACCTGTCACGTAATACTTGCCGGAATCGGCAAGAGTTGCTGCGCTAATTGCGTAGCTACCACTTGCAGTTACTGCTAAGGTGTCTTTTCCGTGCCGCCATGCGTAGCGGAATACGTTATTGCCGTTAATCAATAGCTGCAAATTCCTACCCTCGCAAACCGTTGTGTCGCGCAGGGTGAGCGTTTGAACAGGAGGCTGCGTAAAGATGCCCACCTCCACAGTGTCACTGCTGACGGTGTTACATGCGTTTTGTGCAAGTGCATAGTAGCGGCCTGCGGCAGTAGCGGACAGCGTATTGCCCGTGCTCTGTAGACCGGCACCTAATTTATACCACTGCACATCTCCAACAGCATTGGTTGCACGAGCAGTCAACTTTGCTGTGCCTGCGCCGCACAATGATGTATCGCGAGGCTGTACTGTAAAGCGCGGCAGGGCGTTAACCACAACGTAGGTGGTGTCAAACAAACTGCCACAGCCGTTGTAGCCTTCTACCGTGTAAAGACCGGCATTGCTCAAGGCTGCTTGCGCAACATGGTACATGCTGTCGGTAATGCTTAGCATATTGCCATTGTGCTTCCAGCGGCTGCGGAACAGGTTATCGG
>JAIRXY010000290.1 GCA_031268055.1 Prevotellaceae bacterium
ACTACCGCTTTCGGGTATAATACTGGCGGTACATATTCGGGCGGTACAAGTAAATCATATATAATTAATTAGAAATGAAGGCAACAATCTCTACCACTGTTATTGTCCTTTAAAATACAAGGAGACCGTTTTAGTCGGTTTGTACTGAATTTTTTTATACCTTTGCTCCAGCTAACTAGTTTATGCAAAAATGCACCGTCAATCAGCCGCTCATCGAAGCTGCTTTGGCATCGGTAAGAGGTGATTATCAGGAGTTTTTGGCATATCAGTCTGTGCTATAATAGCTATGGAAACATTATTCGAAGATGATATAACTACAATATTTTCTCCTTTTGGCAAAGGAGAAAGTGGCGTGTTATTCACCAGAGATTATGAATCTGTTCCCAAAGCATTTCCTCCCGAAATTATTTTTGCGCTGGAAACGGCAAAAAACAAGTTTAGGGCAGATGCTGTTTACTTCCGATATTTTCCTGACGGACGGGCTGCTACTCCTCAGCTATACCTGTTCGATTACTCCCATAAAAAATTGACAAAAGAGGATAGAAATCAAATTCATCTCCAGATGTGGAATGGCTACCAAGTTCCGGCTTATGGTATTGTAGAAAAATCGGCTGTTTCCGTTTTCGATTCAAGAGAAACTCCGGATGATAAAAAAGATAATTATGCACGGGAAATTATCAAATTAACGGCAAGTGAAGTAAAAAATACGGTAGATGCTATTGCAGACGGCTTATTTTGGGACGAATACAGTAAAGATAAACATTTTAGATTTGAGAAATCCGCTGCAAGAGATTTAATTCAAGGCTTGAAAAAGGTGTATGTTGATTTTCAGTCAAGCTCCGGAATTGATAAGCATGTTGCCTTAAAGCTATTAGTTCAAAGCATCTTAATCAAATATTTGGAGGAAAGGGATAGCAAAAAACCAAATGGGTATCTTGCTGATTACTTCAAGAAAAACTTTCAGTGCGATAATTTTTGCGCAGCAATCCGTAGCGGAAAGCTGCTTGATTTGCTGGACAAGCTTTCGGAAGATTTTAACGGAAAAGTTTTTGAGTGGAGTAAAGAAACAGAAAAAGAGGAGCGGAAAATCATTCGGCAGGAAAAAATAGTAGCGCTTGCCGACTACTTGGACGGCAATATTAGAGATAATCAATATGTGTTATGGCGGCTGTATTCATTTGAGCATTTGCCTGTAGAAGTGATTAGCTCTGTGTATGAAGAGCTGCTTACCCACAGCAAAGATATTGTTTATACGCCCGAAATGATTGTCAGCACAATGATTGACGAGTGTATGCCGTTGACTAAACCTCAAAAGGATTTTAAGCTGGCAGATGTGAGCTGCGGCTCGGGCATTTTTCTCGTTAAGGCATACAAGCGGCTTGTGCAATGGCGGCGATACGAGCAATGGCAAAAAACAGGTAAGCTAGAAAAACTTTCATTGAGAGATTTGAGAGATTTGATAACGGAAAATATCTATGGGGTGGATATTCAACAGGATGCCATTCGCTTATCTGTTTTCAGCTTGGCGTTGGCGGTTTTGGACGAAGTCGATTTAAATCCTCCAACATGGGAGCAGCTGAAATTCCCTGATTTGAGCAACAATATTGTTAACCAAAATTTTTTCAAATATATTACATGCAATCAGGCAAATGATTTTTCGCTGATTATCGGTAATCCTCCTTTCAACTTGCCAGAAAACGATAAAGGAAAAGAGCCCAAGAGAGCGCAATACTTCAGCGATTTAGAGCGAAAAATCGGCTATAAAAGCGAAATTAATATTCCTGATGAAAACCCCGCATTGCATTTTTTGGCAGCTTCAATGAAGCTACTGAAGCCCAATGCAATGCTTTGCCTGATTATGCCTTCGGGACCGCTTTTGTATCAAAAGGATTTGAGCTTCAAGCAGGATTTCTTTTCTAAATATAGCTTGCTGCAAATTAGTGACTTTACAAAGCTTACAGATAAATTGTGGGGTGAAAAAAAGGTGGCGACGGCGGCTGTTTTTGTGCAAAAGTCAGCTCCTGACGACGAGAGTGTACTGCACTTGGTTGCCAACCGTACTTTTTCCAATGAAAATCGGCTGTTTTTGGAATTTGACCATTATGATTTTCATTGGATTAGCAAAAATGATGTGTTATATAATCCATATATCTGGAAAGCAAATCTATTAGGAGGCGGACGAATTGCACAATTGATTGAGCGATTGGCGAGGCTTCCAACGCTTGGAGATTATTTGAAAAAAAAGAAAAAAGAGGGTTGGAGCGCTGGACAAGGCTTTACAGTTGGGAACGGACAATATAAAGCAGATTATATCACAGGAAAGGACTGCCTTCCTACTGACGGGTTAACAGAAGAAGGCATCAACGTAGAGTCCATTTCAAAATGTAAAGTAGAAGCATTTGAACGGCCACGAAATGAAAAAATATATACTGCCCCTCATATTTTAATCAGAGAAGTTATTGGTAAAGGAAAAATTCTGGCTGGCTTTTCAGAAAATTATTTGACGTTTCCATTGGGAATATTTGGCATCAATGCTCCGCTGCTTTCAAAACCGGAGTTGCTCTGCTTATATGATTACCTAACCCAAAATAATCATATATACCGATTTTACATAATGGCAACAAGCGGAAAATTATTGGTCAAGATGGCAACTTCAATATACGTTGAAGATATTCTTTCCATTCCTTACTCGGAGAATATTGATGACGTTAAGCTATCGCAAGCCGAAAATATTATTTTGAACGACGTAATGCGCTACGAATTAAATTCATCAGATACAGGCCTGCTTGATACTATTAATGATGTACAGGATATTTTCAAATTCTCCGGCGCCTTCTGCAAAACCCTTAACAGCATTTACCAGACAGAAGAAAAATCATTTCAGCTATTCAAAATACTGGATGCGGGTAGATACTATGCTTTACACTTTGAATATTCATCAAATAATATTCAAGTAGCTGAAGAATCGGCAAGTGATTTGGAACAGTATATCGCTGAAATAACTCCCGACAGAAATGAAAATCAAGAAAATACGCACATACAGCGGATAGCGAAATTTTATGGAAACGACTGTGTTTTGCTGGTTAAGCCCAAACAGCTACGCTACTGGCTGCCCTCCATTGCATTAAGGGATGCCGATGAAGTATTTGCCGATTACTGTAAATCCCGTTACGCTAATGCTGAAAAATAGGAATACACCATACCAAATTCCTGCAAAGGAAAGCCTTAGCGTTGCACCGAACTTTGAAATCAGCAAAGTGTGGCAATTTATTGATTGCAATATTTCAGGTTTTCCCTCTTACTATCAATCAATAAAAGGTTCGGATAAAGAAAACGGGATAAGCGAAACCTTGATATACTATTTTTTTCATTGCCTGTCAGAACAATTGGGAGGATTTCCGCCGTACTACTTCGGAAAGAATCCTACGCAATCGCAATCCGAAAAGGAAACAGATGTGGGCGTTTTTTTAATCGAAAGCAACAAGCCGATTACTTTAATCGAATTTGAGGCCAAACGTCTTTCCAAAGCTTCTAACAACAAAGAATACGTTTGTGGAAAAAGAGGTGGTATAGAACGATTTAAGCGTCAAGATCACGCATCGCATCTTTCTGTATGCGGGATGTTGGGGTATGTGCAAAATAGCCATGCAGAGCATTGGGTAAACAAAATCAACCGATGGATTCACGAATTGTCTGATATAAATACAGATGCAACAATCCGTTGGTCAAAAGATGAAATTTTAACGAGGGCTGCGTCATTCCCCAATGTCGAAAAATATTCTTCTTCTCATCAACGCCTATCTTTAAAAGCAATATTTTTGTGGCGCTATTTTATTGAGCTGTAACCATGCTTCACTCCCACTCCTCCGCTGAAGAAATCATTCAATCTGGCGGCGCGAAAAAAAGGAGACCGCCATCCGCAACGCCTTTTACAACCTGCTGGATGATTACGCACATCAGCGGGGTTGATGGTGGGCAATCGTAAATTCAACGCTCAAAAATCAAAAATCCCCCTCCTTATCTCATTTTTTTCATGTATATTTGCAAATTATTTACACGAAATATAAACACCTTATCATGTGCCATCCAAGCAGCGTAAGCAGCATAAAGAAAGTCGTTCTTCTGGGGTCGGGGGCGCTCAAAATAGGCGAGGCCGGCGAGTTTGACTACTCCGGGTCGCAGGCGCTCAAGGCGCTCAAGGAAGAGGGCATTGAAACCATCCTGATTAATCCAAACATCGCTACCATTCAAACGTCGGAAAACATTGCCGACAAGGTCTACTTCCTGCCGGTAACGCCCGAATACGTTGAAGATGTTATCGCCAAAGAGCGTCCGCAGGGCATCCTGCTTGCCTTTGGCGGACAAACGGCGCTAAACTGCGGCGTGAAGCTCTTCCGGAGCGGCGCGCTGGAGAAGTACGGCGTGGCTGTGCTGGGCACGCCCGTGCAGGCCATTATCGATACCGAAGACCGCGAAAAGTTTGTAAAAAAGCTGGATGAAATAGCTATAAAAACTATCAAGAGCGAGGCCGTTACCTCCGTGCAGGAGGCTAAGCGCGTGGCCGGCAGCCTTGGCTACCCCATCATCATTCGCGCTGCCTACACGCTTGGCGGGCTGGGGTCGGGCTTTTGCGACAACGAGGAGGAGCTGGACGCGCTGGCGCAAAAAGCGCTTACGTATTCGCCGCAAATCCTTGTAGAGAAATCGCTGAAGGGGTGGAAGGAGGTGGAGTACGAGGTGGTGCGCGACCGCTACGACAACTGCATCACCGTGTGCAACATGGAAAACTTCGACCCGCTGGGCATCCACACCGGCGAGAGCATTGTGGTGGCGCCGTCGCAAACGCTCACCAACAGCGAGTACCACAAGCTGCGGCAGCTGGCCATAAAGATTATCCGGCACATCGGCATTGTGGGCGAGTGCAACGTGCAGTACGCCCTCGACCCTGCCTCGGAGGACTACCGCGTGATTGAGGTGAACGCGCGCTTGTCGCGCTCGTCGGCGCTGGCGTCGAAGGCTACGGGCTACCCGCTGGCCTTTGTTGCCGCCAAGCTGGGGCTGGGTTACGGGCTGCACGAGCTGAAAAATTCGGTGACAAAGAGCACCACCGCCTGCTTTGAGCCGGCGCTCGACTACATCGTGTGCAAAATTCCCCGCTGGGATTTGGGCAAGTTCAAGGGCGTATCGCGCGAGCTGGGGTCGAGCATGAAGTCGGTGGGTGAGGTAATGGCCATTGGGCGCTCCTTTGAGGAGGCTGTGCAGAAGGGGCTGCGCATGATTGGGCAGGGCATGCACGGGTTTGTGGCCAACAAGGAGCTGGCGGTGGACAACATCGACGAGGCACTGAGCCACCCCACCGACAAGCGCATCTTTGTTATTGCCCACGCGCTCCACAAAGGCTACAGCGTAGAAAAAATCCACGAGCTGACAAAAATCGACCGGTGGTTTCTCGAAAAGCTGCGCGGCATCATCACTATGGAGAAAGAGCTGGAGGCGTACTCAAGCATAGAAAGCCTCTCCGACGAGCTGCTGCGCGGCGCAAAGCAAAAGGGATTCTCGGATTTTCAGCTGGCGCGAACCGTCCTGAAAGCCAAAAGCGATACCATAGAGAGCAAAATGATAGAAGTGCGCAGGGTGCGCAAGGAGCGCGGGGTTACGCCGGTGGTGAAGCAGATAGATACGCTGGCGGCAGAGTACCCCGCCCAGACCAACTACCTCTACGTAACCTACAACGGCGTGGCCCACGACGTGGCGTTCCCCAGAGATGGGCGCGACGTGGCGGTGCTCGGCTCGGGCGCTTACCGCATCGGCAGCTCGGTGGAGTTTGACTGGTGCAGCGTGAACGCAAGCCACACCATTCGCAAAAGAGGGTACCGGTCTATCATGATTAACTTCAACCCCGAAACGGTTTCGACCGACTACGACGAGTGCGACCGCCTCTACTTCGACGAGCTGACCCTTGAGCGGGTGCTCGACATTGTAGACCTTGAGCAGCCTATGGGCGTGGTGGTTTCCGTTGGCGGGCAGATACCCAACAACCTCGCCATGCGCCTGCACAGCTGCTGCGTGCCCATACTTGGAACAGCTGCCGAGGACATCGACCGCGCCGAAGACCGCCACAAGTTCTCCTCCATGCTCGACGAAATAGGCGTCGACCAGCCCCGGTGGAAGGAGCTGAGCTCCGTGAGCGCCATATACAAGTTTGTTGACGAGGTAGGATTTCCGGTGCTCATCCGCCCGTCGTACGTGCTGTCGGGGGCGGCCATGAATGTAGTCTCCAACAGGGACGAGCTGGAGTACTTTTTGACGCTGGCAACCAACGTCTCCAAGCAGCATCCGGTGGTGGTGAGCGAATTTATTGAAAACGCCAAGGAGATAGAGATGGACGCGGTGGCGCAAAACGGCGAAATGATTGCCTACGCCATCTCCGAGCACGTGGAGTTTGCGGGGGTGCACTCCGGCGACGCTACGCTGGTGTTTCCGGCGCAAAAAATGTACGTGGAGACCATGCGCCGCATCAAGCGCATATCGCATCAGGTGGCCAAGGGGCTGAACATTTCAGGCCCGTTCAACATGCAGCTGCTGGCAAAGAACAACGACATTAAGGTAATTGAGTGCAACCTGCGGGCTTCGCGCAGCTTTCCTTTCGTGTCGAAGGTGCTCAAGGTAAACTTCATCGAGCTGGCCACCCGCGTCATGCTGGGCGAGCAGGTAGAGCCGCCGCACAAGTCGGCTTTTGACTTGGACTACGTGGGCATTAAGGCGCCGCAGTTCTCCTTTTCGCGCCTGCAAAAGGCCGATCCCGTGCTGGGCGTAGAGATGGCCTCAACGGGAGAGGTGGGGTGCATTGGCGACGATTTTTCGGAGGCCATCCTCAAGGCTATGCTGTCGGTGGGATACGCCATTCCAAAGAAAAACATCCTGCTCTCCACGGGCGACAGCCGCTCTAAGGTAGATATGCTCTCGGCGGCAACGGCGCTGCAAGAGAACGGATACAACATTTTTGCCACCAAGGGAACGGCAGATTTTCTGGTGGCCAACGGCGTAAATGCTACCGTGCTGCACTGGCCTGATCAACCCGACCAGCCCAACACGCTGGCCTACATCAAGGAAAAAAAGGTAGATTTGGTGGTAAACATCCCCAAAAACCTCTCGAAGGACGAGCTCAACAACGACTACCTTATCCGCCGCGGCGCGGTGGACTTCAACATTCCGCTGCTGACCAACGCGCGCTTGGC
>JAIRXY010000298.1 GCA_031268055.1 Prevotellaceae bacterium
GAATACCAGCAAACGGTGGATTACTTCACCTCCGTTTACAACGCCATGTACGGACAAAGCGCTGCCAGCGGAGACATTACGGATGAAATACGGGAGCAGGCTTGGCAGGCGCTGGTACGTAAATATCTGTACGACAAAAAGTATGACGACTTGGGAATACAGGTATCAAGCGACGAGCTGTTTGACTTGATACAGGGGCGCAACCCCTCGCCGCTGGTGGTGCGCAACTTCTCCAACCCGCAAACCGGCGAGTTTGACCGTGGATTTGTCCTGCGCTACCTGCAAAACATCGACCAAAACCCCGACGCAAAATTCTACTGGCTGTTTCTGGAAAAAGAAATCATCAGCCAGCGCAGGCAAACCAAGCTGGCAGCGCTGGTGTCGAAGGCAATATACGTGACCGCCGCCGATGCCAAGAATACGTTCGACAACGAGGCCAAGTCGGTGAGCATACAGTACGTGTCGAGCCCGCTGAGCAGCTACCCCGACAGCCTGATAAAAATCACCTCGCGCGACGTAAAAAAATACTACAAGGCGCATAAGCAGCAGTACAAGCAAACCGCTTCGCGCGACTTGGAGCTGGTTACCTTTGCCATTACCCCCTCGGAGGAGGACGACAGGGCGGCCAGCAGCTGGATAGAAAACTTAGCGCCGGAGTTCAAAAACGCCACCGACTTGGCACAGTTTACAACCCTGCACTCCGATGTGCCGTTCAACGCTACCTACCACAAAAAGGGCGATTTGCCCGAGCTGTTCGACAGCTTTGCGTTCTCGGCCGGCAAAAGCGATATGCTCGGCCCCGTGCTGGACGACAACGCCTACAAGATGGCGCGCATTGTTGAGGTGCGCATGTTGCCCGACTCGGTGAAGGCACGCCACATCCTGATAGACCCCTCCAAAGGCTTGGACGCAGCACGCAAAACAGCCGACACCGTGCGCACCGCGCTAAGAGCGGGAGCAAGCTTTGCAGAGCTGGCCGCAAAGTACTCTATCGACCAAGCTGCCAACGAAAAGGGCGGCGACCTTGGCTGGTTTGCGCAGAACGCTATGGTCAGGCCATTCGGCGACTCCTGCTTCTTTGCTCCAAAAGGGCGCGTGCTGGTGGTAGAAACGCAGTTTGGCGTGCACGTAGTGGAGGTGACTGATAAAGGCGCTGCCGAAAAGAAAGTGCAGTTGGCCGTGGTGGAGCGCACAGTGGAGCCAAGCCGCACCACGAGAGAGCGCATTTTTAGCAGCGCCAACGAGCTGGCAACACAGTCGCCCAACCGCGCGGCGTTCGTTGCCAAGAGCGACGAAAAAGGCTACGCAAGAAGGCCTGCGCAGCGCGTTACCCTCAACGATAAATCCGTAGGCAGCCTGCAGGAAGCGCGCGAGCTGGTACGCTGGGCGTACAACAGCAAGGAGGATGCCATCTCGCCCGTATTTGAGATTGACAACAGCTTTGTGCTGGCGCTGCTCTCCGCTGTTCGCGAGGACGGCTACGCTCCGGTAAAGCAGGTAGCCTCCGACATTTCGCTGGAGCTGGTGCGCGAGAAAAAAGCCGCTGCAATAGCCGAAAAAATGAAGGACGCCACCGACCTGAACAGCCTTGCAGAGCGCCTGAACCTGAGCGTGCAGACGCTGGATAACGTCAACTTTGCCAGCTTCTACCTGCCGGGGGTTGGCGTAGAGCCAAAGCTGGCAGCGGCGGCTTCGGCCTCAAAGGAAAATCAGCTATCTGCTCCGGTAGAAGGGCTTTCGGGCGTGTACGTATTTACGGTAACATCCGTCAAATCTGCCGCCGACGAAGACAACCGGCTGGCGCAGGAAAAATCGCGCCTGCAAGCCTCCGTACCCATGCGCATGAGCTACGAGCTGTTTGAAACGCTGCACGTAGAGGCCGACATAAAAGACCTGCGCGGAAAGATATACTAACTAACCCGCAAGCGGGAGCTTCAACGTAAAAGAAAATTCCTCACTTCGTTTTCGGAATAGCGATGCGAAGTGAGGAATTTTTCTTTTCTCTTGAGCGCTACCTGTAAATCAGCGACGACAAGGTTTTTGGGTCAAAGACCTCGCACGCCAGCACCTGTATTTGCTCGGCGGTGACAGCGCGGATATGCTCCTCTACCTCCCTTGCGGAATCAACCCTGCCGTAAGCCAGCAGGCTTTTGCCCATGCCCAGCATGGTTTGCTCGTTGCTCTCCGCCCCGATAGCAATTTGCCCCAGCAGCTGCTTTTTTGCGCGGTTTAGCTGCACCGCCGAGAGCCTGTCGGAGCGCAGCTTCTCCAGCTCCTCGTTCACCACGCTCAGGCATTTTTCCACAGCGCCTTTTTCGGTGCCAAAGTAGATGGTTGTCGCGCCGCAATCGGAGTAGAGCATCGAGGCCACCTCTACGCCGTAGGCAAGCCCGTGCGTTTCGCGCAGCGCAAGGCTTAGCCGCGAGTTCTGGCTTGGGCCGCCCAGCATGTTTGCCAGCAGGAACAGCGCAAAGCGGTTGCTGTGCGCGTAGCCAAAGGTGCGGTTACCCAGCAGGCAGTGCGCCTGATGCGTCGATTTTTTGTGGGTTTTGCTGAAGGCGCTGTAGGCGGGCGCCTGCCCTCTTTGTCCTTGGGCGTTGCTGCGGGGCAGCTGCGCAAAGTACCTGTTGGCCAGCTTTGCCACCCTCTCAAGGCCGAAGCATCCTACCGACGAAAACACCATCTGGTCGGTCGTGTAGCAGCGGTTGACGAAGCTGCGCACCCCCTGCGCCGAAAAGCGGCGCAGGCTACCGGCGCTCCCAAGAATGTTGCGCCCTAAGCTCGACGACGGAAAGAGCAGCTCCTCAAACTCGTCAAAGATGGTCTCCGACGGGCTGTCGCGGTAAAGGTTTATTTCGTCGCGCACCACATCCTTTTCCTTCTCAAGCTCTGCCGCCGGAAAAGTCGGGTTGAAGACCACGTCGGAAATAATGTCAAATGCCCTGCTCAAGTCGCCGCGCAGGACGATGGCGTGCACGGCGGTTTCTTCCTTAGCAGTAAAGGCGTTTAAGTCGCCGCCCTGACTTTCGAGCATGGCGCTTATTTTTAAAGAATCGCGCGTTTTTGTGCCCTTAAACAGCACATGCTCCAGAAAGTGCGCCATGCCGTGCTCGTGCTCCAGCTCGTCGCGCGTACCGGCGTTGATAGTAAGTCCACAGTAGGCCACCGCCGATTTCACCCGCTTGTGTACAAAGCGTAGCCCGTTGGGTAGCGTAAGCGTTTCAAATTCCATTTTTGTCTCAAAAAAAAAGTAGCGCAAATTTAGCACAAAAATAAATACCAGCGAAAGAAATTTTGAATTTTGAATTTTGAATTTTAAATTGGCTTGCGCCGCCATTTGTCTGCATTATTCATGCTGGCTGCCAACCCGAAACGGGTTGCATCTCGGTAGGGGGCTGTCTCAAAAGCCTGTCACCCCGCGCTTGACACGGAATCCTATAAAAATAGTGTGCTGATTATCAATTGATTACATGTCAAGCCTGCAATGACAAATGCCCGTAAAGGGGCTTTTAAGACAGCCCCTTTACGGGAATACACAAGCCGCATTAGAGCGGCGAAGCCCCGAAATTTTTTTGTTGTCGTAATTGGGTGGAGACGGAATACCCTAACAGGGTTTAAAACCCTGTTAGGGTTATGTTTACAACAAAAATATTTCGGGGCTTCGCCCCTTCGGTGGTGGTTGGGGCATTCCGTTGCCCCGACGTTTCACGTCGGGCTACCGAGATGCAACCCATTCCGGGCTGCAATTTCACCAAAAATCATTCAAAATCAAAAAAATCACAGTTCAGACATGAATCATTCAAATCATAAAAATCACAGTAATCAAAAAAATCACAGTTCAGATAAAAAATCAAAAAATCCCCTCCATCCCTCATTCACCCTACGTTAGAGGCACCTCTGCTGGAGGTGTTTTATTATTGCGTTTGTATAATTTAACAACTTTGCTGCTTGAGGTTACTTTGTTATTGAAAAAAATGCATACTTTTGCCAAATCTTACATCACAAAGGATATTGGTAAGTTGCTCAAAAACAATGCCTACTATTTACATGCTACAAGCAACCAAACATACAGCGACGGGCTACGACTTTCGAGAAAGCCCGGAAAGCAGCGAGGTTATGAAGCCTGCTGCTTGGGGGTTTGCTGCCTGCGCTGAAAATCCTGATGCAGACAAAAATTCCGTAGGGGCGCACCTGCGTGTGCGCACAACACACACACAGTACGGGCAGGCCAACCCTGCCCCAACACACACACACACACACACACACACACACACACACACACACACACACACACACACACACACACACACACACACACACACACAC
>JAIRXY010000028.1 GCA_031268055.1 Prevotellaceae bacterium
GCCAGCATTGGCCTGTCGCTTGCGGCAAAGGCCTACGCATTCATCAAGCGCCGCGGGTACGTGATTCCCGAAGATGTGCGCGCCGTGAGCTACGACGTGCTGCGCCACCGCATTGGGCTTACCTACGAGGCCGAAGCCGAAAACGTAACCAGCGAGGATGTTATAACGCAGGTGCTGAATGCCGTGGAAGTTCCATAGCAGGCAATAGCTGCGGCAATGTGGGAAAGTTGAAAAACTTTGTGCAACTTTGTGGGTGCAAAATCTAAAAATTACACAGCTGAAAGGTAAATGGCAAGTACAGCAAACACAACAGAGCTTTTAAAAAAGGTACGGAAGATTGAAATTAAGTCGCGGGGCTTGTCCAAGCAAATATTTGCAGGCGAGTACCACAGCGCATTCAAGGGGCGCGGCATGGCCTTTAGCGAGGTGCGCGAGTACCAGTACGGCGACGAAATCCGCAGCATAGACTGGAACGTAACCGCCCGCCACGGCACGCCGTTTATAAAGGTGTTCGAGGAGGAGCGCGAACTTACCGTCATGCTGCTGGTAGACGTGAGCGGGTCGCGGCTGTTCGGCACGACGGACAAGCTCAAGAAAGACCTGATTACCGAAATCTCCGCCGTGCTCTCCTTTTCGGCCGGCATGAACAACGATAAGGTTGGCGTTATCTTTTTCAGCGACAGGATAGAGAAGTTTATCCCCCCAAAAAAGGGGCGGTCGCACACGCTGCGCATCATCCGCGAGCTGCTGGAGCTACAGCCGCAGAGCCGCCAAACCAACGTTTCGGAAGCCCTGCGCTTTTTGACCAACGCCATAAAAAAGCGCTGCTCGGCTTTTGTGCTGAGCGACATGATGGACTTCTCGGCGGAAGGCGCGGTGAGGTTTGAGAGCGCGCTGAAAATTGCCGCCAGCAAGCACGACATCGGCATTATCCGCACCTACGACCACCGCGAGGCAAGCCTGCCCAACGTGGGCATTGTAGAGCTGGTGGACGCCGAAAGCAGCCAAAAAATTTGGGTAGATACCGCTCTGCAAAGCGTGCGCAGCCGCTACAGCAGCTGGTGGAAAACCACCGAGCAGGCCACGCTGCAAACGCTCTCCAAGTGCAAGGTAGATAGCGTGAGCATCAGCACCGGCGAGGATTATGTGCGACCGCTAATTACGCTTTTTAAGCAACGATGAAGCCTGACACACTTTAAAAATGACGAAATTTACTATATGAAGCTTACACGTAAAATTATGCTGCTGCTGCTTGCGGCTTTGGTTGGCGCAAAATCCGCGCCGGCGCAGGACGACATTCTCATCAAGCTAAGCCTCGACAGGGATAGCGTCTTGGTGGGCGATCAGGTGGACTTGACGCTACAGGTTTCGTACAGCAAATCCATCCTGTTCTCGTTCCCCGTGCTGGGCGATACGCTCATGCCGGGCATTGAGATTGTAAAAACATCAAAAGTAGATACGCTGCGCAGCAAAAAAGAGGAAGACCGGGTAAGCGTGCAGCGCAAGTACACGCTTACGTCCTTTGATGGCGGCATTGTGTACACGCTTCCCAAAATCATGCTCAGCCTCAACCGCGGCGTGGCGGTAGATACGTTCACCTCCAATGAGCTTACGCTAAAGGTGGCGTTTCCGCCGATGGACAGCACGTTTACGCCCAACGACATCAAGCCTCCGGTGCAGTACCCCATTACCTTTGCCGAGGCCGCGCCGTACGTTGGAGGAGGTATTCTGCTGGCTGCGCTCGTTGCGTTTGCCATCTACTACATCAGCCGCCGTCGCAGCAACCGCCCCATCTTTTTTAGGCCTAAGCCCAAAGAGCCGGCGCACGTTGTAGCCCTCAGAGAGCTGGACAGGCTCAAGGGCGAGCAGCTGTGGCAGCAGGGGCGAGCGAAAGAATTTCATACCCGAATATCCGAAATTATCCGGGTGTACATAGAAGACCGGTACAGCGTGCAGGCTATGGAGCAGACTTCGGAGGAGATTTTGCACGACCTCGAGCAGAGCAAGCTTTGCGTTCAGGAGCATTTGGAATCGCTGCGAGAGGTGTTCTACACCTCAGATTTGGTAAAGTTTGCCAAGTTCATGCCCCCCCCCGACGAGAACGAAAGCTGCTTTCACCGGACGCAGCTGTTGGTGGAAAAAACCAAGCTTGAGCAACCGGTTGAGGGTTAAATATCTAAAAAGTAAAATCAACCTTAAAATCGTATAAGCTGTGTACGGATACAATGACATAATTTTTGCGCAACCTAAGTTCTTGTGGCTGCTGTTGCTGCTTCCGTTGCTGGTGGCGTGGTATATTTTTGTGACTAACCGGCGCAAGGCAACGCTGCAAATATCGAGCATTGGCGGGCTGCTTGGCGCAAAAAAGGGAATGCGCTACTACTTGCAGCACGTACCCTTTGGCTTGTGCTGCGTGGCGCTGGCCTGCATATTTTTTGCGCTGGCGCGGCCGCAGTCAACCACCAAGTCGGAGAGCGTCTACACCGAGGGCATTGATATCGTCATTGCGCTTGACATATCGGGCAGCATGCTGGCGCGCGATTTTACCCCCGACCGCCTGCAAGCCGCAAAGGACATAGGCACGCAGTTTGTTGCCGACCGCCCCAACGACCGCATGGGGCTTGTTGTGTTTGCCGGCGAAAGCTTTACGCAGTGCCCGCTGACCACCGACCGCGTTACGCTCATCAACCTGATGAAGGACGTGGAGTGCGGCATGATTGAAGACGGCACCGCCATTGGCAACGGGCTGGCAACGGCCGTGGCTCGCCTCAAGGATAGCAAGTCCGTTAGCCGCGTGGTGATACTGCTCACCGACGGCGTGAACAACAGAGGAGAGGTTGCCCCGCTTACCGCCGCAGAAATTGCCAAAACTTACGGCATAAGGGTTTACACCATTGGCATCGGCACCATTGGCACCGCTCCCTACCCGGCAATGACGCCTTTTGGCGTGCAAATACAGCAAGTTCCCGTGGAGATAGACGAGGATATGCTGCACAAAATTGCCGAAATGACCGACGGAAAATATTTTCGCGCAACAAGCAACACCAAGCTGCTCGAAATTTACGGGGAGATAAACAAACTGGAGCGCGACAAGGTAGAGGTAGATTCGCTCATCCGCCACAAGGAAGAGTACACGCCGTTTGCCTTGATAGCGCTGGGATGCCTGTTCCTTGAGCTGCTTTTGAGGATGGCGGTTTTGAGAAGAATACCATGAGAGAAAAATTAGGAATTACGAATTAGGAATTACGAATTAAATGCGAATGTTGCGATTTCTAATTTTTAATTCCTAATTTTAATTCGTAATTCGTAATTCGTAATTAAATAGTATGTTTCGTTTAGCACAACCGGAGTACTTTATTTTGCTGCTGGCAATTCCGTTGGCAGCGCTGCTGTATGCGCTGCATTTGCGCAGCCGACGTAAGGCGCTATCGCGGTTTGGCAACGTCCAAACGCTGCGGCAGCTCATGCCAAGCGCCTCGGTAGCGCGCGGATGGGTAAAGCTGCTGCTGTGGTCGCTGGCGTTCCTGTTTTTGGCGCTTGGAATCTGCCGTCCGCAGCTGGGCGCAAGGGTGAAGGAGGTAAAGCGCAAGGGTGCAGAAATAATCATTGCGCTCGACGTGTCGAACAGCATGATGGCGCAGGACTTTACGCCCAACCGTCTGGAAAATGCCAAGAGAGCCATTGCCCGCCTCGTTGACCAGCTGGGCAACGACCGCATAGGGCTTATCGTCTTTGCCGGCGACGCCTACATCCAGCTGCCCATCACGAGCGACTACGTTTCGGCAAAGCTGTTCTTGAGCTCCATCAACACGGGCATCGTACCCCGACAGGGCACGGCCATTGGCAAAGCTATTGTCACGGCCATCCGGTCGTTCTCGCTGCAAAGCGAAAAAAGCCGCGCGCTGATCATCATTTCCGACGGCGAAAACCACGAGGACGACCCCGTAGAGGCCGCCCAGCTTGCGGTCAAAGAAGGCATAAAGGTTTACACCATCGGCATTGGGTCGCCGCAGGGCAGCCCCATTCCGCTCAAGGAGGGCGGGCTGATGAAGGACAGGCAGGGCAACATGGTGGTGACGCGCCTCGACGAAGAAACGCTGGAAAAAACCGCCAACGCGGGCAACGGCATATACGTGCGCGCAACCACCTCCAACCTTGGGCTTAACGATATTGTAAACGACGTGCGCAAGCTCGACAAGCAGGAGCTGTCGAGCGTTATTTACGAAGATTTTAATGAGCAGTACCACTACTTTTTTTACGTTGCCATTGTGCTGCTGGTGTTGGAGCTGCTGATTATTGAGCGGAAAAGAAAGTGGAATATTTTTAGCAGGCAGTAGCGAGGGTAAAAAATGCAAATTTAC
>JAIRXY010000065.1 GCA_031268055.1 Prevotellaceae bacterium
AGCGCCCGGAATTTACCACCTCGTTCTCGAAGGTAAGGCAGGTAGGAAGGTGCTTAAGGTTGCCGTAGAGTAGCAGAAGTAAAAAAGGTACCGGCGCCCATGTGTGCAAATTTCATTCAAAAATTCAAAATTTCTCAAGAGCTTTTGCTTCCTCCCAAATTTTATTCATCTCCTTTAGGGTCATTTGCGTAAGCGGGCGCCCTTTTTTGATGGTTTGCTGCTCTAAGTACCCAAAGCGGCTGATGAATTTTTTATTGGTGCGCTCCAGCGCCGTTTCGGGGTCAATATCGTAGAGCCGGGCAGCGTTTACCATTGAAAAAAGCAGGTCGCCAAATTCGCCCTCCATTTTCTGGGCGTCCATTTTTTTCACCTCCACCCTCAGCTCGTTGAGCTCCTCCTGCACCTTGTCCCACACCTGCTCGCGCTGCTCCCAATCGAAGCCTACAGCTCGTGCCTTTTCCTGTACGCGCCGCGCCTTGATGAGCGCCGGCAGCGACGACGGAACACCCGATAGCACAGTCTTGTTGCCGTCTTTCTCCTTTAGCTTTAGCTGCTCCCAATTCTTGATTACCTGACCGGAGGTCTCCGCCTGATGCTCGCCAAACACATGCGGATGGCGGTAGACTAATTTGTCGCAAAGACCGTTGATAACATCTTCTACTGTGAAGTCGTTGGTTTCGGCCGCTATCGTTGCGTAAAAAACGATGTGCAGCAGGATATCCCCCAGCTCCTTGCGGATATTCTGCATATCGCCCTCAAGTATGGCCTCGCTCAGCTCGTATGTTTCCTCAATGGTTAGCGGCCTGAGGCTGCCGATGGTTTGCTCCCTGTCCCACGGGCACTTTTTGCGCAGCTCGCTCATGATGCTGAGCAGCCGCTCGAATGATTGTAATGATTTTTCCATTAATCTTGAAATTTAATAAAGATGCTGCTGCCGGCGCTAAGACCGTAAAGGTGGCTTGCGTTGCCGTAGCGTATTGCGACTTCGAGCAGCTCCTGCGAGTTGAAAAATATCACCGGCATACCGCTGCGAACATCAGCGTAGGTATTGCCTACCTGCGAAAACTCGTAGCGATTGCTGGCGATAAAAATAGAGTGCCGCCTACCCTGAGCGCTGCTGCCAAACAGCTCGCGCGTAATGTTGGTGATGGCGTTCCCGTGCCGGTCGATGTACAGGATATGGCCGGTGATTGTGCTTACGCGAGATTTTGCGCCTTGCTCCACGGCGGAATCCCTCCGTGCCTCGAACTTTACGATAGGCTGCTGCGGCGTGATGGCGTGCAGCGCGACAGCCTCGCCAAGGCTGCTCGCCGGCGCGCCTTGCAGCAGCTTTTTGACGGCCGGAGGAACAGCGTGCAGCATGGCGCTAAACTCCGCTACCTGCTCGGCTGGCTGCGCTATGGCCGTCGCGCTGTCAAGGCCGTCAAGCGCAAGGCTGAGAAAGCCGTTGTTTTTGCAAATAAAAAGCTGCCGGTTGCTTTCGGCCGCCACAAACGGCACGCTGGGGTCTGCCTCGCTATCTAACCCAACAACGTGTACGCTACCCTCCGGAAAGCAGGCGTAAGCGTTCCTCAGGTTGTAGGCCGCTTGAGCAAGGTTGCCGAGGTACGACGCATCATGCGAAATGTCAACAATATGAGCCTCGGGGCACATGCTGAGCATCTGTCCCTTGAGCGCTGCAACGTAAAAATCGGATGTCCCCCAATCGGTGGTAAGCGTAACTATTGGCATTGCCTGTATGCTGACAAAAATTCATACAAAGGAACATAAATATCAATGATAATTGCGCTTTACTCCGTTAATAAATATCAACATGGTGACAGAATTGCAAGCTTGAGCCACAATGGTACGATGTTTGATAATGGGTAGCATGAGAGTTTTCTGCAATGAAAATTGAAACAAAATCAACAAATCTAACGTATAATCAGTACATCATTATGAAAAGAAGCATTTTTATATCAGGCTTAGTAGCTGCCGTAGTGGGCGCTACAGCAGCATTTTTGGTGTCCAACATCAAGTCGACAGGCGACAGCGGGCAAAGCGAGGCGACGTATGCCATGCCGTCGTATTTTTCATCACAAAATGCAGCAGGCGCTGCTGCGGGAAGCATTGACTTTACAGCGGCAGCCGAAAAAACGGTGAACGCGGTGGTGCACGTCACAACAAGCTACATGCGTAGCGTACAGCGCTCCCCCGAATCCATCTTGGAAGATTTCTTCTACGGCTTCAGGGGCTACCGCTACGAGCAGCAGCCCATGCCCGCGCAGGGCGTTGGGTCGGGCGTGATTCTGTCAACCGACGGCTACATCGTAACCAACAACCACGTGATAGAGCGCGCCGAGCAAATTCACGTTACGCTCAACGACAAGCGCACCTTTCCGGCAAAGCTTGTGGGTACCGACCCAAGCACAGATATTGCCGTAATTAAGGTGGAGGGAAAAAACCTCCCGTTTGTCGCTATGGGCAGCTCCGACGAGCTCCGCTTGGGCGAGTGGGTGCTGGCGGTGGGCAACCCGCTCAACCTGAACTCAACGGTCACCGCCGGCATTGTCAGCGCCAAGGCGCGCAACATCAACATCCTCTCCGACGACTTCAAGATAGAATCGTTTATCCAAACCGACGCTGCCGTCAACCCGGGCAACAGCGGCGGCGCGCTCGTGAATACGCGCGGTGAGCTGGTGGGCATCAACACCGCCATTGCCTCGCCTACAGGGTCGTTCACGGGGTACTCGTTTGCCGTGCCCAGCAGCATCGTAAGCAAGGTGGTGTCCGACATTATTGAGTTTGGCATAGTGCAGCGCGCCGTTTTGGGCGTTACGCTGCAAGAGCTCACTTCCGAAGCTGCCGCTGAATACGGCATTAAAGAAATACAGGGAGTCCTGATTGTCGGCGTGCTCAGCGGCGGAGCAGCCGAGCAAGCCGGCGTTAGAACAAGCGACGTTGTGCTCAAGGTAAACGATATTGCTGTAAATACGGGAGCGCAGCTGCAAGAGCAAATTAGCAAGTTTCGCCCCAACGACCAGATTTCGCTCACCATCAGCAGGGATAATAAAGTAAAGTACCTCAACGTTATATTAAGGAACAAGGCCGG
>JAIRXY010000077.1 GCA_031268055.1 Prevotellaceae bacterium
TAGCGCGAATAGACCGAACAAATCGCCCCTACCCTACCCGGCTACACTTTAACATGCAGCCGCGCCTTTTTTTGCAGAGCAACCACAAAATAAAGGCGCGACAGGAGGAAGATTTCTTATTTTTTTTCAAAAAAAAGCGTTATGTTTTGTAGACGCTGCATGATATTGGCTTTTTCACTTCCTTGAGCCAAACTCTCACAACGTAGTAACCGCTGGAGCGCGCGCTCATGTTGATGATGATGCTGGCGCCCTGTGGAATCGGCATAAGGCATGAAAACACCAACTCGCCCGAGGCGCTGTTGTAAATTGCCAACCGGTTAATATCGTACTTTGTGCTCACTACCCTCAACTCGGTCTCTACCGGATTGGGGTAAAGCTTAAGCCCAGCTTCGCTTAGGGTTACTTCTGTTTTTGACGGAAAGTCGTCGTCAGCTGCTGTCGGCGGCGGCGCTACATCCTGTGTGCGTCCATACATTGAGGACAGCAAAGCTAACACTAAAAGTGGTAATATGATTTTATAAATTTTCATTGCAATCAATTATTTTAGAAGATTATACAATAGGTTATTCGAATGTTTTCTATACACAATTATTATATGTTTTGTGCTGTTTTTCAATACTCTATCTTCAATTCGTGCTACAAAGATAGCTAACATATTTAATTACACCAAATCTTCCGGCATCTTTCTGCAAAAAAAAATGCTAAATTGTTAAAAATAGGCTTTTCAAATTATTTATGCTTGACGGCCTGCTGCGCCGCGCCTTTTTGCTGCTAACTGCCCGCTGCTTGTGGGTTGTAGAAAATGCTAAAGAATTTGAAGCAGCCCGAAATGGCTAAAATTACCGCGCTGAGCTGCCCTAAGGTGCGCCACTTTTTTTTTGCTGCCCTAAATTTCGGTAAGCACCGCCTTTTTACTACCTTCGCATAAAAAAATTTTACACGGATTTTATTGTATGGAGTACAACTTTTCTGAAATCGAAAAAAAATGGCAGCTGTACTGGCGGCAGCACAATACCTACAAGGTTGGCGAGGACTCGCGCAAGCCCAAATACTACGTGCTCGACATGTTCCCCTACCCTTCGGGCGCAGGGCTACACGTGGGGCACCCGCTGGGCTACATTGCCTCCGATATTTACAGCCGCTACAAGAGGCTGCGCGGCTTCAACGTGCTGCACCCTATGGGCTACGACGCTTTTGGGCTGCCCGCCGAGCAGTACGCAATACAGACAGGGCAGCACCCACGCATCACTACTGACGCCAACATTGCGCGCTACCGCGAACAGCTGGACAAAATAGGCTTCTCGTTTGACTGGGACAGGGAGGTGAAAACATGCAGCCCCGAATACTACCGGTGGACGCAAAAAACGTTTATCGACCTCTACAGCCACTACTACGACACGGCTGCGCAAAAGGCGATGCCTATTGCCGCGCTGGTTGCCGAGTTTGAAAAAAATGGCAACCTCAGCGTTAGCGCGGCGTGCGGCAACCCTGATATGAAGTTCACCGCTGCCGAGTGGAGCGCCATGAGCGCGCACTCCCGCCACCACGCGCTGATGGAGTACCGCCTTGCCTACCAGAAGGATGGCATGGTAAACTGGTGCGCCGCGCTGGGTACGGTGCTGGCCAACGACGAGGTAGCCAACGGTTTGTCGGTGCGCGGCGGCCATCCGGTGGAGCGCAAGCTGATGCGGCAATGGTACCTGCGCATTACCGCCTACGCCGACAGGCTGCTCGACGGGCTTAACCGCCTTGACTGGAGCGACAGCCTCAAGGAAACGCAGCGTAACTGGATAGGCCGGTCAACGGGGGCAAACGTAAGGTTTAAGGTTTTGGGTCTCTCGCCCGATACTTCGCTCGAAATTTTCACTACGCGCCCCGATACTATCTTTGGGGCAACGTTCATGGTGGTATGCCCCGAGCATCCTATCCTCTCCCAAATCACGCCGGAAGCGGAAGTTGCAGCATACATAAGCTGGGCAAAAAACCGCTCGGAGCGCGAGCGGCAAAGCGAGGTGAAGAATGTAAGCGGAAAATTTACCGGCCTGTACGCCGAAAATCCGTTTACCGGCAAGCAAATACCCATTTGGGTGAGCGAATACGTGCTCGCCGGATACGGTACCGGCGCTATCATGGCAGTGCCTGCGCACGATAGCCGCGACTACGCTTTTGCAAAATGCTTCGGGCTGGAGATTATTCCGCTCATCAAGGGCTGCGATGTGAGCGCCGAGAGCTTCGACGCTAAGGAGGGCGTGATGGTAAACTCAGGATTCCTTGACGGGATGAAGGTGAAGGAGGCCATTGAAGCTGCCACAAAAAAGGTGGACGAGCTGGGCATCGGCAGCGCAAGGGTGAACTACCGCCTGCGCGACGCGGCCTTTAGCCGCCAGCGGTACTGGGGCGAGCCTTTTCCTGTTTACTACAAGGACGACATGCCGCACACGCTGCCGCCAACGGCGCTGCCGCTGGAGCTGCCGGAGGTGGATAAGTACCTGCCCACCGAAGC